>DUKK01000024.1 GCA_013329355.1 Candidatus Poseidoniaceae archaeon
CGTTTGTGGGACGACGGGATAATTGACCCGAGGGATGCCCGCGATGTTCTCGGACTGTGCTTGGCTACTGCGAGAAATGCACCGCTACCAGATGATAAATTCGGCGTTTTTAGGATGTGATTAATCAATTGAAAAATCAAATTTACAATTGGAGTTTTATATATGAAAGAGAACCACTTATTACCTGACACTAAGTTAGTATCTGTTGCTATTGATGATGCGATTTGCAACATTACGTTAAATCGAGCCACAAAATACAATGCGATGAACGTTCAGTTAATCAATGAACTTTGTGAGGTGTTTGAGTGGTCTGCCGCAAGAAGCGTTGGTCAAACAGGCGAATTGCTAGACGGTGAAGGTAACCCACATCTACGAGTCATCGTGCTTCGGGGTGCTGGAAAGCATTTTTGTGCTGGTGCGGACATCAATATGATGCGCGATGCTGGGGCAAACACATCCGAGGAGAATCGCCGAGACTCAGAGCGGTTAGACCGTTTGTTCAACGGTCTGTGGTCTCATCCATGCTTCACTATCGGTGCTATAACTGGTGTTGCACTAGGCGGCGGAGCGGGTTTAGTTGCATGCTTAGACCACGTAATCGCAACAGAAAATGTCAAAATTGCCCTCTCGGAAGGTAAACTAGGCATCTTACCAGCCGTCATTGGACCCTACGTCTACCGCCGTTTGGGGTCAGCGTGCTTTCGCAGGTTAGCGATGCAGGCCAGTAGAATCGACGCTACGGAGGCCTTACGAACTGGTTTTATCGAGCAGGTCGTTGCATCACCAGAAGCCATGGATATCGCAGTAGAGCAGTTGATTGGTGAGGTTTTGACCTCAGGGCCGTGTGCAGTTGCTCTGGCCAAAGAGTTGACACTGGGCTTTGACCGATGGACAGGAACTGATGAAGAACTTCGCCAGTATACGCTTGATTTTACCAGCAGAATGCGCGGTTCTCAGGAAGGCCAAGAAGGGCTATCTTCATTTTTGGAAAAGCGCGATGCTAACTGGAAAACCTGATTACGGTGGTCAGATGATTAATACAGTGCTAGTTGCTAATCGTGGTGAAATAGCCTGTCGCATTCTTCGTGCCTGTACCGAAGCTGGCTTGAGATCAGTTGCTGTTTACGCAAATAACGACGCTGGCTCAATGTTTACCGAATTAGCCTCTAAAGCGGTACCACTAATCGGGGAAACAATTGCCGAAACCTATCTCAATCAAGAGCAGATTTTACAAATTGCTGCAGCACATGACGTTGACGCAATTCACCCGGGATTTGGTTTCCTATCTGAACGTGCCGATTTTGCTCAGGCAGTAATCGACGCTGGCATTAATTGGATTGGTCCATCGCCCAGGGCGATTGAAAAGATGGGCGACAAAATGACTGCTCGCTTGACAATGAAAGCAGCGGGAGTTCCAGTTATTCCCGGTCAAGAAATCGCCTCCGAGGACGAGGAAACCATGATTTCTGAAATCGTTGAAGCAAGTCAAAGAGTGGGTTATCCTTTGCTGCTTAAAGCCTCATCAGGCGGTGGTGGAAAAGGCATGAGAAAGGTAGAGGATCCTGCTGAGCTCACCGACGCAATCAAAGGCGCCCGTCGAGAGGCGATTACTGCCTTTGGAGACGGTCGGGTATACGTTGAGCGTTTACTTACTGGCTCAAAGCATGTTGAAATACAGGTCTTAGCCGATAAACATGGCCGGACTATTCACCTTGGCGAGAGGGAATGTAGTGTTCAGCGACGGCATCAAAAGGTGTTTGAGGAATCGCCATGTCCTGTGATGACCGATGGACTGCGCTCACGCATGGGCGAAGCAGCGGTTATGGCCGCACAGGCTGTTGACTATGTGGGTGCTGGAACAGTAGAGTTCCTGCTAGCATCAAACGGAGAGTTTTTCTTCTTGGAAATGAATACCAGGATTCAGGTCGAGCACCCGGTAACTGAAATGGTGACGGGGGTAGATCTGGTGCGCGAGCAATTGCGAATTGCAGCAGGGGAACCCATGAGTTGTGGAGAGCTGATGATACGGGGTCATTCGATAGAGGTGCGCCTTTATGCTGAAGATGCTAGTAATAATTTTCTTCCAGCCATCGGACCTCTTGCGGTGTTTAGGCCCCCTTCCGGCCCAGGTATAAGGCTGGACACGGGTGTCAGAGAGGGCGATATGGTCACCCCAGATTACGATCCTATGTTAGCAAAGTTGATTGTTTGGGCTCCATCAAGGAATGAGGCATTACAACGCATGCGCAGGGCACTGGATGAATTTGTTGTGTTAGGGACGATCACTAACATACGGTTTTTGCGCGAATTGTGTGACCAACGCGAAGTAGTTTCAGGTCGAACTGACACGATGTTAATTGAACGAGTGTGGCCAGATGGCTGGCAACCAGATTATTCTGATTCAACGTTTGATGCTGCACTGATAGTTGCTGCAGTGAGTGAGAGTGCTGGGCTCAATAAATCTAGGTTGATGACAACAGAATCTACCAACGACCTTATCAGTCCATTCCAGACCTTGAGTCGGAGGTATCCATGATGCATCATGAATTCAAATATGATGGTGAAAAATACGAAATCACCATCGCTAAGGATGGCCAAACCTGGTTACTGGGCGATTATACGGCAATATTATGTGATGATAACAGGATTATTGTAACCGGTCCGGAAGGGGTTTCAAAATTCGCCCATTCTGCCAAAGTTCGAGACATGTGGTGGATACATTACGATGGCCATATTTTCTGTCTTGAAAAAACCGAACCGGGTTCGCAAGATAACGATGCAGAGCAAGGAATGACGGCTCCGATGCCCGGTAAAATTCTCGAGGTCAAAGTCAAGACTGGTCAAACAGTAGATGCCGGTGAATTGTTAATGGTGATGGAAGCCATGAAAATGGAGCATCGTATAGTTGCTCCCAAAACGGGCACTATCTCTAGAGTTGGTTTCTCTGTTGGCGACCAGGTTCAACAAGGAGATACTCTGGTAGAGATGGCTGACTAGATTCGCCTGCGTAATTTCTCCATCAAATCATCAGCGGTTGAAAGATGTGCCAAACATTGGTCAATGTTTCCTGCTGCAGCCTCATCACGGGCCTTTGCTACTGATGCCTCGCAATGAGCCCGTTCTTTATCGTCGCTTTTGACCATTGCCGCCTCAAGTTGATTTCGGAGAATTTTCCACTCTTCAGTTACAAAATCCAATAATTCTGTGACCTCCTCTAGTTCTTTGCCAGTTTTGTCGAGTTCACCTGTCAAGCGAGACAGTAGGGTTGCGGCGTGTGTCCATTGCTTGTCATCAGCCGCTTTGGTGATCGCGGCCATTTTCGCTTCCCACACTTCACTGTCCTGTCGGTTTTCAAACTGTTTTACTAGTTTCTTCTTTTGCCGTAAAGCCCTCCTAGTCTCATCCATAGCCTCCCGTTCAGCTTTAATTGTTCTCACAACGCCGTCGGCTAAACCAACTGCCTGGCTAGCGTTGCCTGATTCCAGAGCGGCTGTTGCGTGGTTAATTCTGGTATTGAGTTCGGAAACGTCTAATCCATCGGCTTGCTGTAATTGTCTCTCAGCCTCCTTAATCGCCTCTGCTGCCCTATCCAATGCGTCGTCGCCAGCCGCAAGTTGTGCAGGAATTGTGAATGCATATTCAAAGGCCTTTTTTGGTGCCTCGTTGGCCAACTTATTTTTGGCATCTGATAACATTTCATGAAGTTGGTTGAAACTCTCGCCGGCTTTGCCATCCAGCAATTGGCTCGCCTCAGTTATGGCTTGTTCAGCTTTCTGCCACCATTCAATAACCTCTACAGCTCGCTTTTTTGCTTGTCTAAACAGCATTTCGCCTTCTCTTAGAGAACCAAGCTCGATTTCTCTAAGACCCATGTCGTATGATTTTCTGGCCCTTTTAGCACTAGGAGCAATCGCTTCTGCCGCTGCTACTGAATTCATTGCATCTTGCTTGACGACTTGCACATCCCCCGCCAATGATAGTGCTCGCTCAATATCTTCTTCAGCATCATCAAGCAGTCGCATACCTAATTCTGGGTCTACGTGTCCTTCTTCTCGAGCGGTTATTACCAAGCTTGATGCTTGGTCAACTGCAGCATTTTCACTCTTAAGTAGCAGGATTCTGCTTTCCAATTTGTCGAGACGCTGCCTGAATTTCTTCCGCAGATCTTTTTGTTCATCTCCAACAACCCAAATGTAACCAGTCAAGCTACCCCCAGTGAGTAATACGATGATACATGCTATCCATTCGACAGAGTATGGTGTTGGAATGTTACCAACGAAAATTGAGAATGCTGCTATGCAGCCGACTCCAGTCATTAGCGCCCTAAATCGCTGGACATCCAAACCACCGACTAGCACAATCCTCGAGTAATAAAAACAGGAAGCTCCAGCAATAATCACCATAGTCGGTCCAAGCAAATTTGTTAGGGTAAATCCGTTGATTTCTCTTACCGCAATTATCAATAAAATTGGCCATGAAATTGTTGCACAGGCGCCAATTCTGGTTCTCGAACTTGGATTTGTTAAACCAATATCTTGGACTAACAGGCCCCATATCAGCACTATTATCGGCATTCCGAGACCGTTTAACAGACCGGCCTCTCCTTTCGCAGCAGCTGCTAAATTGGGCCATACTAGCCATATCGCACCCAGCAAAATAATTACGGAAGATGCCCCGATCAGCCTCTCCAGTCTGGCCTTTCGTTGCTTTATTGCTGCTTGGATAGCGCTTTCGACATCAGCCCACGCATCCATGGACAGCCACAATCGGCCTCAAACATATACTATCCCCATCATTTCATCATCACGGATTTATTCTCTGTTAGAAAAGACAATGTTCATGAGATTGTTGTTACCGTTTCGTGGGGAGGGGCGGCTATGGGCGGACTAATTACCATGGATGATTTAACCAATGAGGAAATTATTGCGATTTTAGATGACGCTGAAAGGCTACTTCCCGTAGCAAAAGGCGAACTATACCTACCTCTGCTGCGGGGAAGAATTCTTGGAAATTTATTCTTTGAACCGAGCACTAGGACACGGATGTCGTTCGAGACTGCAATGAAACGTTTGGGTGGCGATGTTGTCAACCTTGGGGATGTTAAAACCTCATCAGTCGTCAAGGGTGAGACATTGTTTGACACGATTCAGATGGTGGATGGCTATACCGATATAATTGCTATGCGCCATCCCCGACAGGGTGCAGCACAGTATGCACAGGATTCTGCTCGCGTCCCCATCTTAAATGGTGGCGATGGAGCAGGCCACCACCCAACACAAACCATGCTAGATTTGTTCACCATTAGACAAGCTCACGGTAAATTAGACGGTCTAAAGGTCGTCCTCGCTGGTGATTTGAGGTATGGTAGAACTGTTCACTCGTTGTCACATGCGCTAACTAGATTCGATTGTGAACTGGTCTTCGCCAGCCCAGAACTACTGCGGATGCCCAGAGATATTGTCGCAGATTTATCAGCACACGGGGCAAAAATAACCGAAACAGAAGACCTTTACTCAATGATGAACGACGCTGATGTTATCTACATGACTAGGATACAGAAAGAAAGATTCTCAGATGAAGACGAGTATGCTAAGGTTGCCGGTGCATACAAACTTCACTCCAGCGATCTGAATGATGTAAAAGCCGATATGATAATTATGCATCCGCTTCCGAGAGTTGATGAAATTCACCCATCAGTTGACGCAACACGACATGCTAGATACTTCGAGCAAGCGTTCAATGGAGTAGTTGCTAGAATGGCACTACTGTGCAAATTGCTAGGCGTCTCTGTGCCTAAAAATGTCGAGAAAGAAGGGAGTGCATTATGATGTCAAACGAACATAGCATGAGGAGAGTAACCGCAATTAGGAATGGAACAGTGATTGATCACATACCGCAAGGTCATGCATTAACAGTGCTTGAGATGCTAGGAATCAATGATAAGACCTCGGTACCGGTGTCACTTGTGATGAACGTACCGTCGAAAAAGATGGGCTCAAAGGATATCATCAAAGTCGAGGACAGAGAGCTTACGCAAGGCGAATTAGACCGTCTAGCATTGGTTGCACCAGATGCTCACGTGGCCATCATACGAGCTTACACCGTTGCTGAGAAAATGACAATCAATCTCGGTGAGGAGGTAGTTAATGTGGTAAGGTGCACTATGTCGAACTGCATTACATCCAATCCGCGTGAGCCGCTGCCGCACAGGTTGAAAGTCATCTCAAGATTTCCATTACAGTTACGTTGTCACTATTGTGGTAGAACGCAAAATTTGGTTGAATTAGTCAAGAACGTCATATAAATCATCTGACTAATAAATTAAGGCTGCAGAATCAACTTATTGGTGAGTGTTTAGGGGTAAACCTTAGATTAACAACGGCATGACCCAAAAATATGCCAGAGTTTTCCAAAGTTGGTATCGATTCCAAGCGAACTACTGCGGCAAGTGTTGCGATTGTCGGTTTAGTGGTATATCTTGCGCTTATCCATCTTAAGTCGATATTAATGCCATTAGCGATTGCAGTGTTGCTTTACTTCATTATCAAACCGCCGGAACAATACATATACCGTAAAATTGGCAATCGGTTATTTTCCTATGCTACGGTAATCTTGACATTCATCATTACCATGTATTTCATTTCGATTTTTCTCTACGACAATCTATCACAATTCATTGACGAAGTGCCAGAGATAACCGCAGCATTCGAGGAAAAGCGAGCCAAGTATGCTGATTCAAACCTGTACGGACTTGAGGCTATATTCTCTGATGCTGACTTGATAGCTGGGATTGCCTCACCCAGTAACATTGAGACTTTTGTATTGGCCATACTAGGCTCTCTTGGTGGCTTTTTTGCTACGTTGATAACCGTTCTTATATTCTTATTATTCATTGTTCTAGAAGAACACACCATCGCTAAGAGGTTTAGTGCAGCCTTTCCCAATTCGTATGACAGGGCAAAAAAAATTGTTGGTGAGTCGACAGATTCTATCACCGCATATGTCGTATCAAAGGTAACATGTAGTGCCGGTCAAGCGTTGGTAATGACCATCATAATATCCCCGATTGGTTTTGATTTACCAGGTTGGTTTTTGTTTGGAATTCTATGCTTTTTGTTAGACTTTATTCCAATATTGGGCGCATTATTTGCCACCATACCGCCAGTTATCATTGGGTTTGTTATGCTAGAACCTCTGTCGGCTTTGCTGATGGTTGTTCTTTTAGTCGGCAATCAGCAGGTTTTCGGCTCCTTTGTTGAGCCGAACTTGTCAGGTGCAAAAATTGGTATTTCTCCATTTGTGTTACTTTTGACGGTAATGTTGTTTTCCCAAGTATGGGGTATTGCTGGAGCGATTATTGGCGCTCCAATCATCATCATTGCTAGATTAATCCTTGACGAGAATGAGCGGACAAGACCAGTAGCCATGATGATGGCAAATGATGTTGAGGAAGAATAGAATATGCATATTCAATTTGTCGACTAACACTTATTGATTCGAACTCAGTGGTATACCCATGTCCACTATTGACGAAGTCGTCGAAGTTGTGGTTGTTAGCATGCGGGATGCTTTTCTTGCCGTAACCGTATTCGTCGCAGCAATGGTATTTCTATTCAGTTGGTTACAATATGCGACGAGTGGACGTTTCGTCGAATATATTCGTAGTAAAAAGAAATTACAGCCAGTAATTGGTGCCTTGATGGGGCTAACTCCCGGTTGTGGGGGCGCTATCGTTATGATGCCGATGTATGCTCGAGGATACGTTACTTACGGGACGGTTTTGGCTACATTAATCGCGACTCTCGGTGATTCAGCCTTTGTTTTGATTGGTGCTGCAATCACAGATTCAAGTTTTGTTGCCCCGCTAATAGCAGTGCATGCGATTTCATTTGTTGCCGGTGTTTCATGGGGTTATCTTGTGGATTTGACCGGGACGACTCCCCGTCAACCGTTGGGTCGCTTTGGGCCAACAATTGGTCAATCCAAGCCTGAACCGGAAGCTGCTGTAGAATCCCCACTAGAAGATTTATCGCGTGAAGAGCCTGGCGGTCTGGGTTACAAGATACTGCACCAAGGTTATGTGATTTGGTGGATTGTGACCCTTGTTGGTTTGGTGTTTGCAATCCTGTTGTTAGTCTGGTCTGGCCAAGACCCAGATTACGGTCTTGAATTGTCGTTTAATCCAACCACTATGGATGGTTTCATTACTTGGATTGGATTGATTGGTACGAGCCTTTCGATAATTCTTTATTTTGCCCAAAAGAACTGGTTTGGTGATGATACTGAGGCTACTATTGGTGACAAGTTACATTCCATGCGGGAGACGATGATTCATTCAGCAAGTGAGACTGCGTTCGTGACTTTTTGGGTCATGATTGCTTACTTAGCCTTCGAATTTGGGATGTTGTTTAGCGGCATATCAGAACAAGACATGAGTAATTATGGTGACGGAGTTATTGCAGTTTTAGCGGCGTCGTTTATTGGTCTTATTCCAGGATGTGGACCGCAAATTATCGCTATTACAGCATACACTAAGGACATAATCTCATTCCCTGCACTAGCAGCTAACGCAATAATCAGGATGGTGATGCACTATTTCCTCTCCTTGTCCGGCATAAAGCAGCAAGTTTGTGGGCTACTATTCACACCACGATACCAGCTATCATTGCTGGATTGATTTTGCTTACAGTGGGGATAGATCTCTAAGCCCAAGTAATGTTATTTTACACAACTGTCGGATTCTCACAGCATTAGTTCAAGCAGTTTGTCAACCTCATCGACCAATTTTTCCCACTCAATTGCCACATCACTTGGAGGGATAATTCGTCGTTTGCCATTGTCCCACTCTTCGAGACTAAATAATCGATAGTCGGCACCTAAATGGTCGATTAGCCCAGCTTCATACTCAGCAATCCAAAGAATAAGTTGCTTCAACATTATCGCACAGTAACGCTTCTCAACCCCAACTGGCGGGGCAAACTGAGGAATGTGATCAACATTCCATGGCATGGTTTCTAATTCTGTGGCAGCTGAAAAAGTCGGGAGAAATTCATAACGCGGAACGAATATACTGCCGAATCTCTGGTCTATGTAGATGATGCCAAAACCTCGAAGCATAATTTGTCGATTGTCGGATAGTGTAAGGAGGTAGATATTTTTCATTTTCTTGTCTTCCACTGGCGGTCTAATAAGTTGGAAGCCTTGTTCGATTAGCCAATTACCTTCAGCCCTGAGGATGTCTCGGCCCCAACACCAAATCTGCTGACTTAGCAGTGCAATGCTGAAATCAATTCGCTCATCTACCCGATATTCGGGAGCGGATAAGTTGACTGTCATATCATACCTCCTGACCAATTGCGTGCGAGTTTTTGTTGTATGTTAGTCGTAGGATTATCGGCTTAGTGTAACTACCGTTTGCAATCTCACTCACACAGACCTCATTAAACCTAGATGCTAGAGGTTGATAAATTCGGGTATTCAAACAAATTGCAAAGCCAGAGTATTTGTTTTGTTATTTGCAGCCCGCCAACCAACGATTCTTCCTAAATATCGTATTTTTACAAATGTCGCAACTATAATATTCTGCGATAATAGCATCCCCACTATGTTAGAAGTTAACGGGTAGCCTTCTTGTTTTGACGCGTTTACGAAGATGATGATTGAAATCGACCCTTGCTTAAAGAAAAATTAGTACAACCAATCACGCTTTCATTGATACTCGGTTTTTCGTCATCCATGTAACAAAAATATTGTCCGGTATATCAACAAATCACACTTCGAATCTAGTCAATCTGTTTCAGCAGGCATTGACGAATGGTGTAGTTGTATTCTTAGGTTTCCCTGACCGTCCAAAATGTAGCCGAAAGTATACTCCACTTTGACCACATTACCATCACCATCGGTGAAAAAATAGTTGCCCATCGCTAAGGCTGTATTGTCATCAACAAGCACCTCAGAATTTTCAAATCTTACATTGGTCCAACCTTTGATGGCAAAACCCTTGTCTTCCGGGCAGGCATTGTTGGAAGCGACAAAATAGGATAGTGCTGTATCGAATGTCGGTCTAAACTGGTCTATTGCGGCCAGTGTCGGTTTAAATAGAACCGGACCTAGTTGATATGCGTAAAGGGTGTTGACGTGATCAGTAGCAACACCAACATAATCACCGTTGTTCATATGAGCTGTTGCAATTGCGACAATGCCCTCGCCCCAGGCGTTCTGTGCACTTTCCACATCCCTTACACTCACCATGTCATATCACCTTTGAATTATGGTTTAGTCGGTACTTTATGGTTTTTTATTGGCGAGTGGTTTAAGCACCGGGTTACGGTGGGCGATGCATGTCAATTATAGCAGCATATAACGAAGCTTGGGATAACGGAGACGCAGACGCTCTAGCAGCATTGATTCACGAAGATTGCGTGTTTAATCCACATGTTGGAGGAATAACATTTAGCAAAACCGACATATTAGGCTTTGCAAATGGCGAGGGAAGGCCAAAATCAGAAGGCAACAGAACACTGTTTGAGAATGCTGAAGTCGGAGTTGCGCACTCAATTGTCCATTTTGCCAACGGCTCCACCTCTGAGGCAGTCCTATCTTTCATGAGATTCAAAGATGGTCAAATTATCTCGATGGAAACAGGTGCAACACCACTTTCCGATGATTACAAATTGGTTGGTCAAGATTGATTCTCAGTTGGCTAACTCGTTTTTGACCATTTCACGCATTTCGCAAGCCTTACAGCGATCGTTCGAAGTCATTGAAGAGCAAACAGGGCACTCTTTTGGGGGTTTTGGCCTTAAGTCGCCGCCGCCTAAATCAAGCACTTGATTTCTCAATTCTTTGACATTATCAGCCATGCGAACTAGGCCATGCCTGGTGCCAGGTACGTCTGCTTCCATGGCGGCGACCATCTCCCTATGGCGCCAACGGAGTGCACCACGGGCATGTGGGCATTCTTCATGGTGAATTGGTAGATTTTTGTAGACGGCATACAGGTGAATCTCCTGCTCTGGAATCCAGCGCAAAGGGACTATTCTCGGTGGCATACCATCGATTGGTGTGTTAGTATGAGGTGCTAGTCTTAGGGTTCTTTCTAAATCGCCGTTTGACATGTTCATTAGTACTGTTTGCGCCATATCGTCGAGGTTGTGGCCTAATGCCATGATATCAGCATTGACTTTCTTTGCTAGGTAATTTATCCCCTGTCGTCTAAACACACCACAATATGAACATGGCATGTTGGGGGCATTAGAATCAGCCTCAGTCATTCCAGGAATTAACTTTACCACTGTATCCATTTCTTCAAAGCCTAATTCTTTGTAGGATACTGAGACAAATTCAACACCTAGTTGGTCACACAAATCAATGGCGCATTGCAGCGATGGAGGTCGATAATCTTGGATTCCTTCGTCCACGGTTCCAGCGATTATGGTTACATCCGGCCTGACCCCAATGATGTCTACCAGTAATTCGAGTAGTGCGGCAGAGTCCTTTCCCCCAGATATGGCCACGAATACAGTTGTATTACGGCCCTTTTTCAGAATTAACTGTTTACGCAGTTCCTTGGCTACTTTCTTTCTTATTGATTTTACAAGATGTTCCCCACAAAGAATTCTACCCGAGTATGCCTGTTCTACTATGGCGGGCTTACCACAAACATCGCACGCAGGTCCTTCAAACCCGACACCCATGTCTGCCATGTTTTGGCGATTTGCTACTCTCGTTTGAGTTAATCGCTTCTAAAATACTTTTTCACAGGCTATTAATGTTGTTAATAATTCCAATTCAATAATCGAATTATCAATTGAAAACTTTCTTTCAAATAATGTTCAAACACGACAATAACTTACACTTCTCATATACGCGGATATATCCAGTGAAATTATTTTCCGCGTCGTTATTTGAATAATCGTCAGTTGGAAATACGATTTCACCCTCTAAATCCCCCCGTAGGGGGGAAAAAACGCAAAACTTCTTGAAGCCTACAACGCTCACAAGTGCTTTGAGCGACTATGTTGCAACGCGTTCTTGCAGGTTTGGTTAGAACTGAAGGGGTTCAGCAAGCGATGCTACTTGACGAACGTGGCGCGCTTTTAGCGTGCGTTGGCAATGAGGGCATTGCTCCGCCATTGAACCAGGCAGTCACGACTGTAAACATGGCCACTGAACTGTGCTCTTCTCTCGGCCTGGGCGAGTTGTATGAGGTATGGTGTGAAGGCGATCAGCGGATGATGATTGACATAGCCTGTCCGGAACGTATCGTAGTGCTCAGCGGTCATGGCGGTCGTTTGGCTAGGTGGCGACACGCACTCGATCGCAATCGTCGAATAATTGCGACAACCCCACAGATGTGATATTATGTTTGATTTACCAAAAGGCATTACAGTAGAAAAAGAAATCGACGTCAAAGAGGGCGTTATACAACCATTCGATTACGGCGTCATAAGTACTTGGGTAGGTAAGCGTAAGACTCCAGCAGGGCATAGAATTGTCCGCGCCGGTCGAATTGTCGGTTATTTAGCCGAGAGCGAGAAGGCCTCCATTTTACTGGGTGGTGCAGAAGCCAAAGTTCGGTTACAAGAGATTGAATCAGCAGGCATGTGCCGTTACGAGGCAGAAAGCTACTCACTGGCAGGTCTTGGTGCAATCGCAGAAGTGATTCCTGAAGCCTTTGAACACCCAGCAGACGCCCAGGGCTTGTTGGTCAGAGGAGACTCTGTTGAACGACTGCTGTCAAGGGATCTTTCGGTAGTATTAGCGAAGTTGGTTGAAAGCGTGACGGTCAGAGGAGCCATTGCGGTAGATTCAGGTATGCTCATTGATGTTGCGGGTGAATTACCAATGCCGGCCGAAGAATTAGCAACACAGGTCGGTGAGACCATTGTCGGCAGAGAAAAAATAGCTCGCAGCCTAGGATTCGAGGACAGTGGGCATTGGACCCTGCACACCGGGGATGGAGCGCTGTTGTTGGCTCATACTGGTGAGATTGCTATCGCTGTCTGGACTGAAGCAAATGCAAATCACGCTAGACTAATCAGTGCTGCAGTTGCCGCCTTAGAAGGGGAAATCGTAGAAACCGTAGGAACCAGTGAACCGCTGCCTGAGGGTTTCATTCTACGCGAGGGCAAAGGCGGTGCTGATGCGGTATTATCAATGCTAAGTGATGCATTAGAGGAAGAGGTTACAGGACATATACAGGCAGGCAAGTCATCAAAAGCGGTGAGCCTTATTTTATCAAAAGGAGTTCCAGTGGGCATATATGCGCCATCAGCGGAGTCCTTCGAAGAAGCGGTATTAGGATTGACTGAGGCCAAACGAGTCTTGCGTCTCCATCGATTGCCAGCGGGCACAATACTGAGTAAGGAATCTGGCACAATACATGATTTCACCCTTTCATATCTGAAGGACTTACTCGTCACGGTTCGAACCCGATCAGATAGCCGACGAGCTAATCTAACACACCGCTTGAATACCCTAATAGGTTTTGAAATAGGAATGGAAAATCTTCGTATTGCCAGAGCTAAAGCGAAATTCTCTCAAACAACAGATATCGTGACAAAAGGTCTAGAGCAAGTAGAACTGGCACCAGTCCCAGGTATCGATGCGGGTTTGCGACGAAGGCTTGAGGCCGCTGAAATACGGATTGATGAACTAAAGAAAGAAAAAGTCCATCTCTCTAACAAACTTTCCGAATCAGAAACCTCCAGAAAGGCTGCTGAGGTAAAGACTAGGGAAGCGGTCGAGACCCGTAATATCCAAATGGAAAGTGTAGAAACTATCAATTCTGAGATAAATTCGATGCAGGTGCAGTTGGCAGAAGCAAGAAATCGCACAGAAGAAGCAGAATCAAGGTCTGAAAAATTAGTCAGACGAGTCAACGAACTTGAGCACCAAGTAAGCGTTAGAGCAACGGAGCTAGCCAAGGCCTTGGGCGAGACAGAGTCAAGTGAAAGATTGCGCGCAACAATCGAAGAAATGTCATTGAGAGAAGCCGGATTGAACGCAGAATTAACCGATGCGAGTGAGAAACTGGCTAAAATCCGCCAGCAGACAGAAGACGGTGAGCGGAGGCTGCGGGTACTTCAAGAACAGGTTTCAGCAACACGAGAGCGCTATGCTAGGGCTCAGGCTGAGGCGATGAAGGAGGAGGAGCGAGTTAACAAGAGCAAATCTGAATTAGAAATCATCGAATCCGAGGCGAAAGTGGCGCGACGTAGGGCTGAGGATGAACGTCTGCGACTGTCAACTGATGAAGCGAGATTTGCTCACATTCAGGGGGAAATGCGACAACTTATGGAAGAACGTCGAAATCTACTCCGGGAACTCGGTGACTTGGGCGCTAAACGTGGTCACGCTGAAGGCGAGTTATCGATACTGATAGACAAGGCAGAAGCACTAGCGGAGGCACATGAGGATGCACTTTCAGATATCAAAGAGGCTGAACGCATTAGAGCAAGACTCGCTGAAGAACCGTTAGCTCAGGCGCTACTCGACGACGCTGCAACCTTTGAAGGACTCGCTCCCGTATTGGAGCGATTAGAGGGGGCTCGCAGCTTGGGTTACTCGGTAACATTACTTGATCGAGCAGTCGAGCGTGCTCTACAAGTAATCCAGAAAACGGTAGACCACGTAGCAGCAACTCCTAGATACCTACTTTCCAGTGAGGTAATGGAATTGCTCGAGCGACAAGTTCCACAAACCGCAGGTGCAGTACGAGGACTATCTAGATGGTCAGTACAACAGCGATTAGAACACCAATTAGGCGAGACGGTAGGTCACTTAGTTATCGATCTAGAACGCTTGCTAGAGGATTATGATAACTCAATAACGATGTTGAGAAGATTGCGTAATGTCTTGGAACAGTTAATTCGTCTTGGAGCGCCGCCACACGAGGTGGAAACCCTCATGGCAAATTGTAATCGTCCGGAGTCATTACCACACATTGCCCAGTCTACCCGCCGATTGATACAGAATGCCTTAGATGACATCTACCTTGAGTCAGATCAACGAGACGCTGGAGAAGCGATTGCACTTGAGGAAACTGCACGAGTGCTTGAAGAGTTAATCACCCAAATCGATGCATCGGGTTTAGCCGGCGGCTCACCGTCCGGCCTGTTATGGGATTTCCAACGTGATGGTTTGTTACCGTATGAGCGTGAGGTAGTCGACCCTGCGCAAAAGACACCGGTTGATGAAGAAATGGTCAAGCACATGGAATCGAATCTCTCTGGGGATATAACTGAGCAAGAGTTAGCAACAATCGTCGAGGTTAGTGATGACGGTTGGGAGGTATTAGAGCATCCTACTGATGGTGAGCATGATGGCGAGGAGTTAGCAGAAATCACTCCTGTTAAACCAATTAGCGATGATGACGAACGAGCCGAATTAGAGGCTGAACTTGCGAGAATCGATGCTTCATGGAAGCATCGCGCCGAGCCAAATTCTGTCGTAGATGAGGCACTAGATGACTTAGAGTCGAAGCTTTCCGACCTAGATATGTAGGTGGTTTGATGACCGAAGCAAAGGCGACAAACCTTGCTGGTCGTGAGGAAATAATAGGGAGAAATTACCCAGTAATTCTAGAACGCCTGTTATTGTTGATTGTAATAATTGTCTTCATGCTTGGTTACAATGCGGTTGGTGATTGGTCCGGCGGAGGTTTTGTAGGCAAAGTTACTACATGGTGCATATTCCCGTGTTTACTGCTGTTTACTGCAGAAATGCTTGGTAGAATGATTCAGGCAATGAATCGAGACTAAACTAGAAAGTCAACAAACTCTTTTTCATTACTAGATTCATCTTGATTAACAGAGTTTCTAGTTCGCATGGAATAAGTGAATCCCCAAATTCTCTGCCATGGAATTAAGAATCTGAATAACGCCATAATCGATAGGAACATTACAGCAGAAATTACCAGTCCGTAGGTCAGTGACAACTCTATTGACTCTGACACCTGACCGGCCCATTGACTTCCAGTTGTATCGCTGACTAAACTTAGCAGGACGCTGTGGAAACCTAACGCCACCATGGTGGCAATTCCGGTCAAGCCAAGGAAGCCAAATGTGTGAACTAGGTGAGTGTTTAGCATGTTGTCCATTTGGGTAACATATTCTGGATCACGTTTACAGGATTCTGGCAGCCTGAAGGCGTATTCTAGGTACTTGATAACGCCGAATGCTGATTCTTGAAAAACTAGGATTAATACAGCAATGAGAATCAAGTCAAACTGTTCATTTGTTACTAAGTCAATGCCGAAAAGACCTATTGTAGGTTGAGAAATTTGCGACTCCAGTGTTGCTAAAGCACCACCATAGTCGCCTAATTGGGCTTTGATTAGTGGGAATGTGAGGATTGCGTGGATTCCTAAGAAAAGTAATGTAAAGCCAATCGCCCAAGCAATCGATCTTCTGGACAATCCCCAAATGCCGCGCGAACCCATAATTATCGGCAGAAGGTAAACAAACATAATCATCATTGACATGATCATCAACAACGGCCACTCAAGTGTTTGAAGCTCACTATCATCGGGTAACCTCAAATCAAAGGAGAACAACATACCAGTTAACCAGCCAAGCATCAATCTGCCGACAAGCAAGGTGATTAGACTAACAATGAATACTAATTTGATTCTCTGCTGTGTCTTGGGGGTTTGATAGGCAATAAGAGCCATAACTCCACCTACAACTAATCCGATTACCAGCGGGACAAAGAACCGAGCTAAACCAGAGCGGCCTTCTCCAGTAAACCAGTCTCCTAGCGGTAAATCATCCCCAATCAATGATTCGATTGAAGCGAATAGCATCGTATGGTCTATTGAGCCAACCACATAAGTTGAAACCACTTCTAGATACATACCAACCAATGCAGCAGTAGCGATTATTTGTAAGGTGATAATTTGCCATTGGCGCCGGAGTGTTTTGAGATGCAGGGTTCGTGCACCTGCACTGCCCGTTATGGTTACATCACCCTGGACTTGCACATCCTCAGCCAATCTAATACCCCCTAACCTGCATCAGCGCTTGTGATAAGTCCATATCCGGCATCCAATCAATGACTTGGGCACCCGAACCAACTAGTGTAGTTAGACGGTTTTGTCTTTCCAATTTCAGAACTTCATATGACATTCGTGGGATTCTGCTAACTAGTCTTTCAAAATCAATACTGGATGGTGATAGGACAGTAACCTCATGTCCTCGGCCTACAAGATCTCGCACCGCCGCAGGCACGGTACCATCGCCCTCACAGGATGAAATAATGAAAACTGGACTACCTCTGCTAAACCTGCCGCTAAGTGAATTAGTAACGGCTTGCAAGGGCATCTCACCTTGCGCCGTCACTCCTGCAAGAGCGCTTAAGATCTTGAAATACTGTTTGTCGCCGGTATCAGGTGGTAAGTAGGATAACTTCTCCCCATAGATTCCCAAAGCTACGGAATCCCTTCGCTTGAGGAAGAATGCTGCCAAACTAGCTGCTGATACAGTACTCATTTCTAGTGGGTTTTTCAAGACCGTGCCAATCCGTGAAATATCTCTTGAATCGATTAGTAAATACAGGTCAGTAACAGCGTCACGACACTTTTCATTGACCATCAATTCACCGGTTCTTGCATAGGCTTTCCAATTAATATTCTTAAATGGGTCTCCGGCGACATATTCTCTCAAGGAATAGAATTCTGAGCCTTGACCCGGAGTGCGCAACGTTGTTGCTCCAGTATACATTTTTGGCGTTCTTGACCGCAAAAATGCTTCTTCAACTTCTTTGATTTGCGGAAATATTACAATATCGCTATGATGGTCGACAAACATTTCCTCAACTCCTAAATTAAATGTGTTGCGTGAGCGGAGGGAGACTGGACCGATTGAATAGTGCCCTCTAAGGGGGCAGCGTAGCACATAGCGAATCCGAGCACTCTCACCCGGGCTAAGGTTGAGCCGCATTTGGTTCAGTCCGCTACGCAATTTCATTTCATGTGGAATATTATCGTAAACTTCTAGCAACTGCGTCTTTCGATTAGACCTATTGGTAATCAATAATTCAACATATAGGTCATCTCCTTTGTATAAATTATCTGCGGATAGTGTGCGTTGTACTTCGACATCACCATGCCCAGAAATCCATGAATTTACGACAATGAAGGCAATTAGCGCTAACCCAAGTATCATCATTTGATTGTTGGCAATCATCATACCAATGAGAATCAACGCAATACCGCCGGTGAAGGTGAACGCAGCCTTTCTCGTCCACATAATTTCACCGCCTACCCCATGCTTTTACTCGTTTGACAATTGATACAGTCTGCTCAAGTGAATATTTACTAGGCTCGATGGCAAATTTAGCTAGGGTTGGATCGTTAATTAGTGCGACCAACTCACGGGCAGACATTGCGTGAAATTCCTCCCGGGTCAAACCGTTTTGATTGCGCACTTTTGATAAGAACACCTGGCGTATTTTTTCAATTTTGGAGTAATATGGATAACGGTTAGCATCACCAAACCCATAATAGATAATTGAAAATACGTGACGCCAGTTATCTGGGTCTTTCTTTCTTATCAAAACCGCTTCAAACGAGATAAATAAAATCAGGAACAGCACCAGCATTGCTAACCCCTCGCCAGTAAAGTAGACCAGTAAAAAGTAAATGGTATTATATGAATCGGCTAGAACAGCATTTTGTGGATGTCTTGATTCGTCAAATATTACCATGGCATTTTCAGCTGGTTCAAGCCCATCGTCTTCGAGACTAGTCAACATTGCTTCTGCGATAATATCGAGAGCCCACTTTCGGTTATCATTTGCTGGAATCTCAGTATCAGTCGGGCCATATTTACCCTCGCTAAAGCCTGAGTAATCGTATATGGCGTTGATTAATGGTGAACCATCGGCGACAAAGAATACTCTTCCGCCATCATCCGGGTTACAGGTTGATTTAGCACATGCCTCAACGCTTAGGTTAAACTTCCCATACAAATCAGGGGTCTCTTCGTTTTGTTCACTACTAACCCATATTTCGCCATCGCCATTGACGTCAACGCTTGCTTCGTTACTGGTTACCGCCCTGATGGCTAGCTCTGGCAGCGGATTTTTGTTGTTAGGAATCAACTCAAGCGCTGTAATGTTGTTGAGTAGGACACGATATGTTCCATTGTATGATATGACTCCATCCTGCCAGTGATGACCACACACACCAGCCTCTTCTTCGGTCATTGCTTGACCATCCACTATTGCACACGGATGCGCACTCAAGGCAGAAGATGTATCAGCCCATCGCTCATGTGTTGAGAGGGTTTCGACATCAATTTGGCTGCCGTTCATGCTGCACGGTGTTTCCTGCACACACATCCAAATGTAGTTGAAATTCAGGTCTGTTGCATAGGTGGTATCAAACAACTGATAGCCGCTATATCTAACGCCAAACGCCTCGGCTATGGTTCCAGCAAAACCATAATCTTCCAAAATAACCGCAGTGCCTCCGTTATCGACAAATTCGACTATTGCATTTACCTCTGATGGTGAATAACCATCCTCTGAAGCAATAGTAATGAAACCGTCCTCATCAAATTGTGGTAAAGAAAGGGTGTCTCTTTCAACTCCTGCAACGATATATGTGGTGTTTCGGGGATCTTCAATATCTGACAGTAACAATGGGCTACTAACAAGTGATCTGGTTTCTATTCCCATGTCTTTGATGTCCTGTCGAAACGCTGACATATCATTCCAATCATCATCATAAGCAGATAATTGGTTTGTGTTTGACAAATTGACGAAATTACTCAGTATCATGATTAATAGCACAAACATTACTGACCAGAAAGCGGCTTGTAGGCCGATTCTCCGGTAATTAATCGCCCGCCATTCAACCATATCCACACCAACTAGAGCGTAATTCCGACACTAGACGCACGCGCTTTAGTTTAGAATGTTGTCTATAGTTGTAGATTAAATGCTCATTGAAAGATTATTTTCGCAGATGTATTCGGTTTGCGATACGCGCAACATCGTCAATTGGTATCATCATTCGACCATCGCGATAATCCCAAGGTAGTAAAGTAGGGTCTAAATTACCCTCAAGGATGACCACAATTTGAGTTACGGAACCTGATAATTTATCGACAACTAGATCGCTTATTTCACCTAATTTTTCATTGTGTGAGTCGACAACGTCACGCCCCATGACTTCATTTGCAAAAACCGCCATGATACCATGCCTCTTTGGTGTGATGATGTTGTTTCGGTCCTTGAATGCGTCGGTTAACATCACATGGTTTCAATACCGTGACTGAAATCTTTGGTTCGCTTGATATTAGACATTCCAGATGTCAGTCTGGTTTCCATCTTTTGGTAATATTCTAGCATTTCTGGTGTGACTGTTGGTCTAACTCTGCCAATTGCTTCCTCGAAGTGACTCTTCGTTACCTTCTTTTTGTTTGCTCGCATGCATATAAGTGCGGCTTCCCGGCATACTGCTTCAATGTCGGCACCGGTAAAGCCATCCATCCCTTTCAATACATCTTTGATTGAGAAATTAGACAGCGGCATTCCTTTGCAGTGGATGTTAAAGATTGCTTCTCGAGCGCCAACATCCGGCGGTGGGACATGTAATACTCGCTCGAATCTACCACTCCGCAACAACGCAGGGTCAATCATTTCAGGTCTGTTAGTTGCGGCAACAACAATCACACCGTCAATAGATTCAACACCATCCATGCTGGCTAATAGCTGATTAACGACACGATTGGATACGTCGCTGCCGTCGCCTGAACTTGATGAGCGCATGTTAGCGATTGATTCGAATTCATCGAGGAATATTATCGATGGCGATGACTGCTTGGCTTTCTTGAAAATCTCACGCACCGCTCGCTCTGACTCTCCTACCCATTTTGAAATCATCTCTGGGCCTTTGATGCTAATGAAGTTCGCTTGTGCTTCATTTGCAATTGCTTTAGCTAACAGTGTTTTTCCAGTTCCCGGTGCTCCAAACATAACTATTCCTCTTGGGGGCTTGATACCGAAGTGTTCGAATAATTCAGGTTTGGTGAGAGGCCACTCCACTGATTCCTTGAGTCTTGATTTGACATCTTCTAGTCCACCGATTTCGTCCCAGGTTACTTCTGGAACTTCAACATATATCTCTCGGAGGGCTGAAGGTTCAATATCCTTAATTGCCTGGCGGAAATCTTCCATGCAGACTTCCATTTTCTCCAATACTTCTGGGGGTATAGTGTCCTCCTCTAGGTCAATTTCAGGAAGATATCTGCGCAATGCTTTCATTGCTGCTTCGCGAACGAGTGCCGCTAGGTCTGCACCAACAAATCCGTAGGTGTTATCCAGAATCCAAGTAATGTCGAAATCTTCTGACATCGGCATTTGTCTGGTGTGGACATCCATGATTTCGCTTCGACCGTCTCTGTCTGGCACACCAATCTCAATCTCACGGTCAAACCTACCCGGTCTTCTCAAGGCAGGGTCAAGAGCGTCTCGACGATTTGTCGCACCGATGACAACTACATTATCACGTCCTTGCATTCCGTCCATCAGTGTAAGCATCTGCGCAACAACACGGCGTTCTACTTCTCCACTGACGTCTTCGCGCTTGGGGCAAATCGAATCAATCTCGTCAATGAAAACAATTGCAGGGGCATTGTCACTGGCATCATCGAATATTTCCCGTAGTTGTTTCTCAGATTCGCCGTAATATTTGCTGATTATTTCTGGCCCGTTGATGCTTTTGAAATGCGCGTTGGTTTCCGTAGCAACAGCTTTGGCAATCATGGTTTTCCCGGTTCCGGGTGGTCCGTGAAGTAAGACTCCTTTGGGCGGGTCTATCCCAAGCCTGCGGAACAGTTCGGGATGTTTGAGCGGTAGTTCTATCATTTCTCGGACCTTTTGTAGCTGCTGACCGATACCGCCCACGTCTTCGTAG
>DUKK01000136.1:0-3110 GCA_013329355.1 Candidatus Poseidoniaceae archaeon
TTTTGCCCGTATGTTTGGCCGTGGAAGTCGGAACCACAACTCACTCGCAGACCCAATTCTCGACAGATGTTCCATAATTCAAACCGATATCCATCACTATGGCTTCGGTGAAAGGCTTCAATAGAATCGATACCAACATCCAAGCAATACTTACCTAATTCACTTGGTGGAATTCCGTAATAAAGTGGGTGAGCTAATGATGTGATTCCACCGCATTGTTGGACCATCGATACTGCCTCAGCGATAGTTGGTTTCGGCTGAGCGACATGAGCAGGCAATCCATCACCAATCCACTGTTCAAACGCCTCAAATTTTGACTCGACATACCCTTTGTCAACCATAACATCCGCTAGGTGAGGCCGACCAACGGAGCCGTCGGCTTTTGCCAGCACCTCATCAAAGGTCACGGGCATACCAAGTTCAGTCAAATTTTTAACCATCTTTTTCATTCTTGGAAGTCGGTTTTCCTGTAATGGTTTGAGCCATCTTGCAAATTTGATTGCATGATTATCTGTGTGCTTTAGATTTGGAAAGTATGCCAAGAGGTGCCATGACCTAGACGCACGTTCCCGCTTGTTGCGCCTAAGTTCATCTGCATACGGCTCCATACCTCTTTCACAGGTGATTTCAACACCCGGTATGAAAGTCATATCCAGTGTGTTAGCGGATTGTTCACCGGTTTTCCACCCGGCAATGGTATCATGGTCGGTAAGTGACCAAACTTGAACACCATTCTCCTTCATCAATCCAGCAACGAACTCAACGCTATGCTCGCCATCGCTGTTAGTCGAGTGACTGTGGAGGTCAAAGTGCTGTGTCCACACAATAGTTGCGCTGTCGTGCACCCGTATTAAGTTATGATTAGAACAAATCGTCTAGGTCTGGCAGGTCGGGAGTGCTATAAACACTAGACTCGGTTCTATCGCTAGGGCTATGTGCATCGATTTTTGAATCCTCAGTAAACAAGTCGCTCAGGTCCGGTAACGACCCAATTAAATTTGCATCACTTTGCTCGGTTGGATAACCTTGGGGTGGCTTCTCGGAAATTATGCTAACCAGATCTTTACTTATTTCTCGTTGCTCATCGGGTAGTGGTACATTTGACTCTGCTTGACTCGGATTTGATGCAGGCATTACAACAGCGGCATTGCTGTGGGGGGCAGGAGACGCTGCAGCAATTGATTGCGCCACCTCACCGAAGTTCCCCGAACTCAAGGTGGTAATGGCTTGGCCAATTGTGCCTTCATCGATTACATTTTGGCCACCGATTATTGAATCAATGATCGATTTTGTCTGATTACTTTGGTGGCTAGCAGTAGACTTAGTGTTACCTGCTTTTGTCGGTGTAGTCTCAAGTAAGTGAAGTTGTTGTTCCAATGACAAGTTACTGTTCAATTCAACTATCTGCCGCTCTCTAGAAGCAAGGTATGCGACTAAGTAGCAGACAATACTAAGAGAGAATGCGCCCAATTCCTCGATCGTTATGCCGCTGTATCCCAAAAAATCAACATTGACATTAATAATCGAGGCAACGATAAGGAGAGAACCAAGTATCTTGCCAGCACTTGCAACTCTTGGTGCCCTCTGTTCCATGAGTGTTTACCACAAGTAACAAGATAAGATATTTACCATTGTATCTTGGATTCCGCTGCCTTGACGGTGTTTTCCATGAGCATCGCAACGGTCATTGGTCCGACTCCACCCGGAACTGGTGTTATCCAAGAAGCGATTTCACTCGTGGACTTTTCGACATCACCAATCAGCACATAGCCGCGCGAGTCGCTTGCATCATCGACACGATTTATCCCCACATCGATGACAACAGCACCAGATTTTATCCATGACTTTTTTATCATGTTTGGCCTTCCAACCGCCGCAACTAGAATATCTGCTTGTTGGCACTGCGCTTTAATCTCGCTTGTCCTAGAGTGCGCAATAGTAACTGTAGCATCTGCACCTCGTGATGCGAGTAATATCGCCATTGGCATACCAACGTTTCTTGAGCGCCCAACAACTAACGCAGTTTTCCCAGCAGTCGGTATTTTTGCCCAATCTAGTAAGCGCATTACGCCGTTGGGAGTGCAAGGTATCAGACTATCCTGCCTTGACTGTACTAAGCGTCCCAGGTTAACCGGGTGGAAACCGTCTACATCTTTTCGTGGATCGATAAGGTCAGTTAGTGCCTCCTCATTCATGTGATTAGGTAGCGGCGACTGAATCAAAATACCGTGAACTTCCACATCATGATTTAAATTCTCGATTACTTCACGTAATTCAATTTCAAGCGCTGATTCAGGTAGCTGAATGTGTGACGATTTAATTCTCAGTCTGTTACAAGCGCGTATTTTTGCGTTTACATAAACATGACTTGCTGGGTCATCTCCAACGATGACAACCGCTAGATGAGGGGTAATTCCTGACTTAATGCAGTTGTCTATTCTGGGTGATAGAGACTCCTCAACAGAGCTTGCACATGCCTTGCCGTCCAAGACAGATGCCACCATGCACTGCCCAGTAAACATTGTCTATTGAGGATTTTGTTGAGTCATTTTTCCGCCGTCGATGGTATTTTGTTCACCTTCAAGTGTGGCAAATAATCGATTATCATCCATAAATGATTTGAATTCTAGAGAATTACCTGCAGGGTCATCGATGAACATAGTTGCTTGTTCACCAATCTTCCCGGGATACCTTATGTGAGGTTTTATTCGAAATTGCAGGTTCATTTCCTTGATGCGGTCTCTGAACTCGTGCCACTGTTCCCAGTCCATAACTAAACCGAAATGGAAAGGTGGGACTTTTTTACCGTCAACCTTGCCACCTTCTGTAAAGTCTGGCATGGCCGAAACCTCGTGGGCAACCAATTGGTGGCCAAAAAAATTAAAATTAATTGAAGTTGGTGTCCGTCTACCAATTCTGCAGCCAAGTTTTCCCCGATAAAATTCTTCTATTGCGGTTAAATTCGTTACTGGGAACGCCAGGTGGAAAGGTCTCATTGTTCTTGAGTTTAAGACCCAGTTAACTGTTTTTTTGGAGCCAACGGAGGGACTCGAACCCCCGACCGTCGGATTACAAATCCGACGCACTACCAGCTGTGCTACGTTGGCGCT
>DUKK01000136.1:3400-3583 GCA_013329355.1 Candidatus Poseidoniaceae archaeon
TACCAGCTGTGCTACGTTGGCGCTAACCACTCCAAACAGCAATCATTCATCAATGAAACGGATGAAAATTTCTATGTTACACTAGATTTGTAATGGGCAAATCAAAGAACATGATTTGTTTGGATTGAGCATGGCCGGGGATACAGCGAACAGTTTTCTGAATGATTTCGCTCAGACAAAACA
>DUKK01000112.1 GCA_013329355.1 Candidatus Poseidoniaceae archaeon
GCATTCCACAAGAGCAGGTTACGCTCAATCTAGCGACTAATGAACAAGAACCACTAATTGTCAAGGGAAGACATGACCCGGTGCTTGCTCCAAGAGCTGTTGCAGTGGTGGAAGCAATGGCTAAGTTTGCCATTGCAGATTTAGCAATTAGAGGAGGGTTTTACCCTGAATGATGTTGTAGTCCACAAATTTGGTGGTTCCTGCCTGAGAGATTCATCTGACCTTGACAAAATTAGCAAAATAATCGCCCAGCAAAAAGGTAAAACAATAATTGTTGTATCCGCCCTCTGGGGAGTAACTGATCGATTACTCAGGGCGGCGAATGAACCCAGATATGCGACAAGACTGGTCTCTGATTTGAGAAAACAACATCTGCGTTTTTCACCGTTACTTGATGAATCAATATTTTCCGAAAAATTCGCCAAAGTACTTTCCGGTATCGACAAATCCCTGCACAATTTGTCAAAAAATCCGGAGAGTTATGTTGATGTCAATACCTTATTAGCGGCGGGCGAGCGATTGTCAGCACTGGTTGTGGCTAATGAACTGAGAAAACGAGAAATGGACGCTCACCCTGTTGGGTCAGAAGATGTTGGGATTTGTCTCGACGGAACCGATACTGCCGTCAGTGTAGACATTGAAAATTCGATTAAGAAACTCGATCATGCGGCATTTTTTGGCATACCAGTCATTACGGGATGGTTTGGTGAAGGTAAAGATGGAAATTTAGCTCTGCTTAGTCGTGGGGGAAGCGACCACTCTGCCGCAGCGATTGCGCGGATGCTGGATGCAAAGAAATTGATTCTGTGGAAAGATGTCGACGGTGTGCTATCAATAAATCCTCGATGGGGAGTTGAAACAGGTTCTATCCCGTATTTGGGGTATGATGAAGCGAGAGAGTTATCGCGTATAGATGCCCCAGTTATCCACCACACAACGGTCACGCCGATCAAAGATTTTGGTATACCGATTGAGGTAAGGAACTTGAATTCAACAATTGAGGCATATGCGCCCACGGTTATCGGACCAAACATAATCGATTCAAATCAACTAAAGGGTGTTGGCTGCTTAAGGAGCATTGCGAAGATAACCGCTGAAACCGGAGATATCGATAATCAAAGTATGATTCTGGGCCAAATTCTAATTCAATTAGATAAAGAAAACATTACTTGCTGGTCAGTAGAATCTAGTCTATCGACCATTGATATTGTCGTTTCCCAACAGCAACTAACCATTGCGGAGAACATTGTTCAAAGTAAATCAATTATCACAAATGTCGAATTATACTCATGCTTAATATCCTTCATCGGAACAAATGACCGCAAGGTCGTGGAAAAACAATTGAAGAACATGAAAGTAAAAAATCCCGATCTTGTGTATCTAAACTCAACAAGCCTATCAGTACAATATATCTCTGACACCGTTGATATTAAACAATTGATGGAAGATATTTCTGCCGTGCTAGTTGAAAAGCGCAGTGTTTAGCATCATTCAGCACGCTTTTCTCTGAATTTTTGCAGGTGATTGGGTAGGTTCAGCGCAAACAAGCCACCAACGACACAGAACACAAAGAAGGTTCCGAGAGCAACGCCATACACAGAGATTAATTCCACTGACTCCTCCAATCTAGTGGCGGTGTCCGATGAGAATACACCAACAATCAACGGAAGAATTGTATTTGCTGATAAAACAATTATCGCTAATATTGCTGCAGAAACAGGATTTATAACCAAACTCCGGTGATATTTCCCGACGATTTTCTTTGGATTCATGACATATACCTCATTAGTTCGGATACTAGTGTCAAGCATCGAATACCTAATTACGCCGTTCGCCAATTCAAAATACATTACCAGCAAAACCGCATAACTTACCACTAAAATATTGAGTAGGGTTGGACTATCTTGCAGTCCGAATGGATCGCTGGACAATGAGACCTTTGAAGCAGCAAATCGCATTATTGCTAATATGAACAACAGATTGCTTACTAGGGTATAGCGGGCATCTCTTTGCATAGTACCCCAAAAACCTGTACCAGCAGCAAGGACAATAATAACGATTTGAGCAATGAATGAAATTGTTAAGCTACCAGTCACCATGTACCACAGGGTGCCCTCAGGCGGTGAAACCATGTAGGTTAACAGAGATAATGCGACTAGAACACCATAGACAGCCAACTGTAGATTCTGTACCATCCTGTCTGGAGGTAGGAACTTGGTTTTTGGGACCAACGGTCCGCCAAGTAAACTCTCAATAAAGGTCGGCATTTCTACCGTCGGAATTGCGTCTTTGGGAATATTAGAACCTGCACCTGCTTGACCGGCCAGCTTCTTTCGTGATGGAGCAGAGGATCTTACAGTTTTCCCTTCATATAGGACCCTAGTATCTCCAGATGGCTTATTCATTGTCATTCACCTCACCTTAGAACCCTCGAGCACCTGCAAGTGCTGTTGACAGTAACATATCAGGTTCCCAATCCATAATATTGACTCCAAGTCCCCTTAACTCGCCAATCATAACATCTCGCTCGGTTTTCAAAACCTCATAGCCAGTCCGATCGATACGCTTAGCGTCAAATTCGAATTCAAGCGACGATGGGGATAGCACAGTAACATCAAAGTTTCTTGCCCTAAAGTCACGTAATGCGCTAATAATTGTTGGGTCATCTTCTAAATTGGACAGGAATATAATCGGGCTTCCTTTGTTGATGTGCGGCATTATTCGATTAACAACCACCTGTAATGGAATATTACCTCGGGCTACTGCTCCAGCAAGTTTGGTTAGGATGACATAGAGCTGTTTT
>DUKK01000096.1 GCA_013329355.1 Candidatus Poseidoniaceae archaeon
AATCGATGACCTACTCGGTGGCGGGTTTGAAACCCAAGCTCTAGTAGAAGTGTATGGTGCCTTTGGTAGTGGAAAAACCCAAATTGGCCACCAACTGGCTGTCAATTGCACGCTACCCGTTGAGATTGGTGGTTTTGACGGTGATGTGTTTTATATCGACACAGAGGATACCTTTAGGCCAGAAAGAATAACTCAAATGGCGAGAGGGCTTGATTTAGATCCAGAACAAGTATTAGCGAGAATCCACGTTGCAAGAGCATACAACTCTGCACATCAGATGCTACTGGTTGATGAGATTAAACGCATGAGTAAGGGCCTAAATGTAAAAATGATTATTGTAGACTCATTGACCAGTCACTTTAGAGCTGAGTTCATTGGCCGTGGTATGCTTGCTAACAGACAGCAGAAGCTCAACAAACATCTGAAGGAGTTGAAGCAGTTAGCAGATATTAACAATGCATTAGTACTCGTAACCAATCAAGTTCATTCGAAGCCAGACGCAATGTGGGGAGACCCAACAAAGCCGATTGGTGGGCACGTTTTAGCACACGCAAGCACGTTCAGATTATATCTAAGAAAGGCCAAAGGCGGTAGAAGAATTGCTAGATTAGTCGATTCGCCAAACCTGCCGGATGGAGAATGCGTATATCAAGTAACAGAAGAGGGTCTGAAAGATTAACTTGGCTCATAGTAAACTATCGTAAAATAGATGGTTTACTCAGCAAAAACGTCGGCACCTTCAAAGATAGTTGGTCAACCTTAATCACATGCGCCATTTAATTGACCGCGTTTTAGAGTTAAGTGAAGAAGAGCAGGTGAAGATTACTCCCAGTGACATACCACCCGGTCAGGGAAATGAAGAGGAACTGAAAGCGCTGCTGGAATCATTGCAACCCAGAATAAGGGTTTATGGCGCTGGTGGAGCTGGATGTAATGCTGTTAGTAGACTAGCAGAGGAAGGGTTGTTTGACAATAGTTATGTTACTGGTTATGCAATAAACACCGACGCTCAAGCCTTGCTAATGTCTGCTCTCGATGAAAAAGTATTGATTGGTAGAACTGCGCGTGGCAGAGGTGCAGGGGGAGATCCGTCTAAGGGTGAAGCAGCTGCACTTGAATCTGAGATGGTTTTACGACGGATTACTAATGATACACAATTAGCAATTATCACCGCTGGTATGGGTGGCGGTTCGGGTACAGGCGCCGCTGGCCACATTGCAAGATTAGCCAAGCAACAAGGAGCAATGACAATTGCAGTTGTTACATATCCATTCAAATCTGAAGGTTCACTGCGTAAGCAGAATGCTGAATGGGGTCTTGAGAGACTTAGAGAACACTGTGATACAATACTAGTCATTCCAAACGAAAGATTACTAGAGATAGAAGGAGTCAAGGATTTACCAATCGCCAGTGCATTCAGAGTCGGAGATGAATTACTGGTCCGGTCGATAACCGGAGTTACCGAATTGCTTACTACCGACGGCATGGTTAATCTCGACTTTGAGGATCTAAAATCAGTCATTAAGTCAGGCAGTGGCGTTGCAATGATTGGATTAGGTGCTTCATCAGCGCAAAATCGGGCCGAAGAAGCGACCTTGGAAGCTTTGCATTCTCCATTATTAGAATTAGATACCAGCGACGCAAGGGGCGCACTAATCAACGTAGTTGGAGGGCCCAACCTCACCCTTGGAGAGGCTGAAAGATGTGCTCAGATAATTCAGGATAAAATCTCACCACATGCAAAGATAATTTGGGGTGCTGCGGTCGATGATGACCTAGGTGATGAGATAAGAGTAATGTTGGTGTTGACTGGAGTAAAGAGCGAGCAGATTCACGGCTCAGGTGAGAACCGACAAATGCGAGCTTTGAGAAATAAAAGCATTGAATTCGTAAATTAATCTCTAATTATTCTGTAACAGATATACAACAAAGCGACAAGCCCAGAAATTAACATGGTTCGGTCAAAGATTTCTAATTCATGTTCCGCTTTTGTCTCCGTCGGTATTGGGTCGAAATTCTGTTCTCCCGGGATGTATAACTCCACGTTATTCCAGTGGTCACCAGTCTGCTGTTCGTTACCGTTTACTGCGTTGCCGTAAATTAGGAATTTAGCCATTGTCGTATTATCATTAGGTGATAGCCAAGAAAAATTCCAGATTCTTTGTTGATTCGATGATTCCTGATGGGTCCAACCATCACCCAACTTTGCACCTTCTGATTCATTAAAATACAGCGTGCCTTCGTTTAATATTATTCTAAACCCACCTTGAGCGGATTGATTATGTTGTGATATTTGTTCATTGGACAAGGTCAGTTGTAAACTGTAATTCGTTGCCGAGGCAAATTTTTCGGGAAGCCCAATAAGGCTTATCTCTGTGTAAGAGTTAGAAGCCCCGTGACACAAACAGCCCTCATTACCAACGTCCCCGACCCCGTTGGGAAAGCTATCCACTGTATTGAGTGGTGATAGGAGGAATATACTAGCTAGCGCCAATATTACAACCCGCCTCCTCATAACACTAGTCACAACACTCCCAAAAGTTCGATACCTTTGACTCTTTTCAACTCGCTAGTAGATTAATGTATCATGATGCAAAACGCGACAGGGAGTAACATCACATTAAGTATAATGGATTTACATTGTAGATTATGTTTGATGATGGGGCCTTCGAAATACCTGATTCCTTTGACGCAGATGAAATTGATATATTTGCCGAACTAGGAGTATCAGGTAAATACCAAACAGCGAGTGCTAGTAGCATGAAAATACAGCAGAACGAAAATCTTGCAATTTTGCTTGCCGATGATGAAGAGATCGGTCATCATCCTGATGATATCTTAGTAAATTCAGTCGATGAGCTTCCGACCTTCACGCTACCGGACGAGACGATTAGCGAGTTACTCGAAATCCTTGTCAAGCAAGAATTGCAATCCTCAGAAGGTAAAGAAATAATCAGCAATGTTCCAGGCACCGCCAAACTAAACCCTAGCACTGCAAAGGTCACGAAATCTGAGAATGAATATGAAATCTCAGTAATTATTGATGTTGATGGCTCTGGTCCCGTTAGACCATATGCCAAGATTAAGTCAGAAAATAATATCCTAAAACTAGAATCCGCGCCCAAATCAATACCCAGTAGTTGGATACCATTGCATGACATTCTCATTGACATGTTAACAAAAGCTATGCAAGCATTGTCATCAACGAGTTTCACCATTAACAACAACGCTTGAAGTAAACTCGACTGTTGAGTTAAACATATTCGATACGCTACAGTAGGTCTCGTGACTTTTGTGAACTAATCGCTCTACTAACTTTATTGGCGCCTCACCTTCGATATGATACACCATGTTCACTTTAGTAAAAATACGTGGTGCTGACTCAGCCCGCTCAGCGTCTAACTCTATCCAGATTTTCTCTACCTTTCTATCTTTCAAGCCGGTTTGAATATCCGCAAGCGAACAAGCACCAATCATTTGTAGCGTAACTTGGACTGGCGATGGACCGCCGTTCCAATCAATCTCCAATTTATTCCCTGATTCATTAAAACAGTCGACTCTAGAGCCACCTTTCCACTCAACGCGTCCTCGCATGATACTCCGATGTGCGGTTCATTATTGAAGGGAATCCTTGTGGGGTTAACTGAGTCGAATGGCAGCCGAGACAATCACATTAGGAAATGGCACACTTAACGTACCAAATAATCCAATTATCCATTATATCGAAGGCGATGGTATTGGGGTTGACATTAGCCCGGTAATGATTAAAGTGGTTGATGCTGCTGTTGCCAAAGCATATACTAGAACGAAGCAAATACATTGGGTTGAAGTCTTGGCTGGAGAAAAAGCCTTTACCAACACCGGTGAATGGTTACCTGAGGCAACACTCGATGCGATGAGGAACGGTTTAGTGTCAATTAAAGGACCATTAACAACACCAGTAGGCGGTGGCATTCGATCCCTCAATGTTGCACTCAGACAAAAGTTAGATCTTTTTGCCTGTGTCAGGCCAGTTCGGTGGTATGACGGGACTCCTTCACCCGTCAGAGCGCCCCAAGATGTTGATATGATTATTTTTAGAGAAAATAGCGAAGATGTTTATGCAGGAATTGAATGGGAAGCCGGTACTGAAGGGGTTAGAAAATTAATTGATTTTCTACAAAATGATATGGGGGTTGATAAGATTAGATTTCCTGAGACCTCCGGTATTGGCATAAAACCAATTTCACAAGAAGGAACTGCCCGAATCGTCAGAGCTGCTTTACAATATGCAGTAGACAATGACAAAGATTCTGTCACCCTAGTTCACAAAGGAAACATCATGAAATTCACTGAGGGTGGATTCAGAGATTGGGGTTACGAATTAGCCAAGAAAGAATTTGGTGCAACTGAGTTAGATGGTGGCCCGTGGTGTACATTCACTAACCCCATTACGGGAACTGTGATTACGGTAAAGGATGTGATTGCTGATGCTATGCTGCAGCAGATTATTACCCGGCCGGCTGAATATTCAGTGCTTGCTACAATGAATCTAAACGGGGATTACATATCAGATGCTTTAGCAGCTCAGGTTGGTGGTATTGGCATTGCACCCGGTGCTAATATCAACTATGATACTGGAATCGCTATCTTTGAGGCGACTCACGGTACTGCACCAAAATATGCAGGACAAGATAAGGTGAACCCCGGCAGTGTTATTCTTAGTGCTGAGATGATGTTACGACACATGGGGTGGTCACAGGCTGCGGACCTAATTGTCAAGGGTATGGAAGGTGCTATTTCCGCCAAGACCGTAACATATGACTTTGAGAGACTCATGAGTGATGCTGAATTGCTGAAGTGTAGCGAATTTGGTGATGCTGTAATCTCGCACATGTGAGATGTAGTAAACTCCATCAAAACTAAATTGCCACGGAAATCATGACAGCCATGAATTAAGCATTTTACTGTTCTTGACTATTCCATAACCAAAACGTTCCTCGAATGCTCTTGCAGTAAGAGTGAAATCTCCGTCCCTAGTTGCAATCAAGATACTACCCAAACCCTCAATCGATTGGGAGGCTAGGAGTTTGACTATGGCCATTATTTTGCGGTCGGCCTCTTCCGGAAATACAGAATTCTTACCGATTCTAGTTCGTTTCTGCTTTTTGTCTCTAGCCGACTTCATTTCTGTAAGCTCTTCATAAATTTCGACGAATTCCCTGAGGAAATTTGTAATCTGCTCGGTATATTCGGCCTCACCAGCCTCGCTTTCCAGATGGACGTCAAATGGTTTCCATCGGTTGAATTCTTGAATTATTTCATCGACCAAACGAGCAATTTTCTTATCATCAAATACGGAGTCTAACACTTCTGGCTTGACTAGTGATGACTGGAATTTGGCTCGTAGCCTGCCGTGACGCTTACTGATTTCGGTGATTTCGTGCTTTACTATCGATGGTAACCATAGATTAATTCTACCAGCATTTGCCCGGCTGAGTAAGACCTTGTGGAAGTTGTCATGCTCGAAAGAATCGAGGCTAGTCTCACTGGCTAATTCCAGATTTTGTGCGATCTTATCCACCAGAGCGTCAACTAGAATGTTGGTATCCACAATCACCAATGGTGGCAAAGCCAAATTTTTCAAATAGCGACGAGCAGAGTTCGGGATGTCTCTCTTGTGAGTTGCAAAGAGACTGCGTTCTGCATCAAACAGACGTTTCATATCAGAGGTCGAAAATTTACCCGAGTTTTGCGCCCTCTCAAGATACATTAATCCTTCAATTGGATTTTTTTCTGCTGAATCCTTTGCAATATCATAGAGCGCCATTATTGAGGGCGGAGTTTGCAACATCTCGTTACGAAATCGACCATCAAAACCATGCCTTGTTCTACGTTTATTACGCTGGATTGAATTTAACGCAGCCGTAACGCGGCCCGAAAATGGTTCTGCTGGTAATATCCTCGAATGCTCGAATGGATAATTGCGTAAGCTATCCAATTCGTCTTCAGCAAAATACGAAATATGCTTCCTGATTAATTCCCCTTCGATATTTTCTTCCTCAACCTCTCTTGAGCGTCGAACAAACTCCTTCAGCAGGTTGGTTGCATCGTTGGTTCTCTGATTACTAGCAGTAAAAGATACTCTAAGATACAACTGGAATCGTTTGGTGATTGCTGTCCTCAACGCTGGTTGGTTGTCCAATAAATCAACTGCCTCACTCCACTGCTCGGCATGTGCGAGGTGAATTATAGATTTTCGATAGAGAACCATAGAATTTTCAAAGTCAAATGCTCCACTCTCCGCTACTCGACGGTATTCTCTTGCAGCGTTTAACTCATCATTGCTTTGAGCAAATAGCGCTGCTCTTGCTAATGTGTGCCAAGGTGATAATGGATCGTTCTTCTGATACCAAGTTACTAGCTCTGACAACCCAATGTCATAATCAAATACCAACTGTCTAACCGAACGCACTAACCTTGTTGGAATGTCTATGCCAACAACTAACTCATTTAGAATCGCCAGTATATCACTGCCTGATTCACCGTGTTGCAATGATATTGTGGCCTGATTTAATTTCAGAGTTTTGATAAGCACAGATAGCAAATTCTCTTCCAATATGGATAATTCTGCCTGCTCTAAACTTTTGAGGAGATGTTCAATGTGGGTTTTCGAGGCGATACCTGTACCACCGTCTTTAAGGGCATTTCTAGCCTGCTTTAGTGCTTGATAGGCTTTTTTTGGCAGCACTGTAAACGGCTTGTCATCTGCCTTATTACCTTCCATTAACATAATCAGATTCTGTGACATTGGGGTGAGATAACTTGGTGGATCAGTGCTATGTATTGACGTCAGAGCCAGGTTTCTTATCTCAACAAACTTTTCCCACAAATCCTGTTCACTATTGGTAGCTAAGATGTGATAAGACAACAGCGCCTCATAAGGATGAGCGATTGGGGCGATATCATTGCTAGTCAAGATTTTACTCAATCTCCTAAGCTCAAGATTTTGAGCGAATACTTCAACGGCGCGCATAGACGAGTTATCCCAAGCTTCACCACCCATATCCTGCATTCTTTTGTAGCATTCATTCTTCAATCTAAGTGAAGTTTTAGCATTGCAGGCGACATGAATCAAGGCCCCCTCATCTAGTGATTGAAGTTGCTCAATCAACCAATCCTCGACCTCTTGGGATTCTAATGAGCAAACCAGGTTGTACAACTTTTCGATCTCTATTGAGTTATCTAGGGTGTTTGAAATTAGTAACTCCGCTGCCTGCTGGTCGTTGCCCGTTCTAGCTAGTGCGGATAGATGAATCCAACTCAAATTTTGAACTTGGACATGAGCATTAGGAATCGATCTGAGTACTTCTATTCCAGCCGCAATCTCCTCCGGAGATAATTCTTTTACCGATTCGGGGAAGTTTAACCAAGCAAATCTCAACCTCGCTCTTCCTAAACCATTATCCGTATTACTTGTGCTAGCAGTCCAATCATCAATGATGCCGTCGATCAAGTTAGTTAAGTCATTGAATTCATCTGCAAGGTTTTGGTTCACTTTTGCTAATTGCTTGATTGCTTCTTCAGCACTTTCACCACTCGCAATCGCTAATATGACCGAAATAATTGAAGCTTTACCTGTCAACCCTAGTAGATCTGCACTAACTTCAAGCGCACGGTTTGCAGATATCTGAGACTGCACTTTTTGTATCGCTATTTGTTGGGCAGCGTCTTTACACAAGGGTGAAAGTAGATTAATTGCATCACCTAGTTGACGATTATCAAAGACATCAATCCTACCTAACTTGATGTCAACCTTAGCACTTGATCTAGCCCTCTTTTTAGCCACTGGAAAAGCAGCAAATTGTGCCAACAGAGCTGTCTTTTGTCCCAATGTATGCCAAATTTTGTGTACTCCCTCGGACAAGCAATGCTCTCGAGTAGCACTCTCCAAAGTTGTCAAATCATCACTCCAGTCTCCCCGCTTCAACTGTTTGTTAACCAGTAATACAGCTAATTTGAAAGCATGTGATTCCGACTCATCTGCAGCAATAACATCGTTGTTAGGAAGCCAATCTAAGGCTGATTTAGGCGTAGTTCCACGATTTCTACGTCGCATCATACGATGGTTTCTCGACGGAGTTACGTCATCATCGTCACCAGGAATCTCGGTTTCATCAAGCGCAAGGGTAAGTATACTTCGCCATTTTTTCTCCATAATCAACCAATCAGCAGACTTTGCCACCCTAGCCTTTCGTTGTTGTTTGGGAATGTTGGCCTTGAAGGCAATGTCTAGACAATTTGCTACGTGCTCTTCCTGCAGTTTAGACACCTCCTACATATTACCCGCTTAGTCGGTTGCTATTCAATTAACCGGCACAGTCCCACAGAGAAATATCTTGAGCTAAATTCTTTTTTCATTAGGATTTGTTTGCGATATTCTCGACTTTATCCGTATGTTTTTATGACTCTCTAGTTGACTCTCAGCTCAGCATC
>DUKK01000186.1 GCA_013329355.1 Candidatus Poseidoniaceae archaeon
CAGGTTTTGGCACTGGAGTAGTTGCGATGTAGTCGGCAAAGGTTGAATCACCGATATTTGCCAACCATTCACCAACTGATTCAAAGAATGCGCGCGAACCTTCCCAATCCTGACACCTATGATACATCAAGTTGCGACGATGCATGAAACGCTCGATGAGCTTGCTTGCCATTGTAGTTTTTCCGATACCAGCGATACCTGGGACCAGGAGCGTTGTCGCTCTTGCCTCTAGTAAATTGAACATATTATCAAGTTCTTTCTCTCGACCATAAAAATGGCGTAGCCTGGGTAGGTCACCCAAAGCGGTGACAAGTTGTTTTTCAACGTGCTTTGACAAATCTCGCTCTATTAAATCCGCAGACAGACTCCTAGAGTCTAGTATGCAATTATCATCCATGTATCTGATAATATCTACTGATCGCATGGTAAAAGGTAGTACAGTGTTTATTTCACCAAGGGTTGATGATTCAATTTTGCCATCGTTCAAAATACAACGAACAGGAAATGACCGCAGATTGTTCCAAGTGTCCTCTGCGAGGTTTTTCCCTGAATCTGTTAAGAAATACGCTTTTCGCTTCCTAGATACGCCTTTCACATGGGCCTGCCGTTCAATAAGCAATCCCTGATCTTTTAACCCAGCAATCGCCCTAGGAACATTTGACCTCGCAATTGCTACCGCATTAGCGATACCCATTTGGGATAATGAGAACGGCACTTCAACACTATTTTTATAATCAGAATAGTCGAGGAGGTGCAGCAAGATTCGCTCTTGCACACCAGGTTTTGCACTAGCCATTGTATCACCAAATCATTGCTGCTCATGCACATAGTTTGGGTCTGGAACCCACTGATTGGATTGTGCATCCCATAGCCATCCTGGGTGCTGAGAGGTTTGCTGCACTGTCTGCTGTGATTGAGCAACTGCTTGTTGTTGAACGATTTCCTGTTGAACAACAGGAATCGTAGGTGTTTGTTTCGCTTTAGCCCAAGCGTATGGGTCTTCTTGCGCTTGTTCCTGCACACCATATTCTTCCTCTTCATCATACTCCTCGAAAGTAAAGAAGAATGCACCCACGCCGATCAGTATGGCAATTATAACAACTCCAATAATAATGTATAGTAACAATCCGCTGCCGTCAGACTCAGTCGCAGATGATAGCATAAACAGTGCGTCACCACCACTATCATCAGAATATATCTGACCGTCCATCTCAAAGATCACCTCACGCGTGTCTTTGCTACCAAGTTGGCTAGCACTAATCTGCATTGACCAGGTCCCATCGGCTAAAACCCTCGTCGAGTTAATCATCTGACCTGATGCCGAATCGAATCTGGCTTTCACAAGACTGTTTGGCAGACCTTGTCCAGAGAATAACGCTGGCTCTGAATCGCTGATTGTCCCCGCGCCGTCACGTATTACTTCAAAAGTTACTGACCTTACAATAACATTGACTGAGCGAGAAACATCCCACAAGTCTGCGTTGTCTGTAGCGACAAATTTCAACTGGGACAATGACCATTGAGAAATATCGTCTGACCTGGTTGTTGGTGGATTATAAGTCGCGATTCCTTCAGATGATATGGAGACGTAATCATAATACAAGTCATCTGTAGAAACACTTGGGTCGTTATAGACATCGAACCTCAACAAGCCGCCCTCGGGGTCTGAGAAATACTGAGTCAAATCAAATGTTGCTCCAGCACCACAACGGTCTAGGCTTTTGGAGTTAGCGTCACAATATACTACGACGGTATTAGCCCAGCCTTCTGAATTAAAGCTCGGTGGTGAGTTATCCACTGAGTTATCAATTGTAATGAATCGAGATTCTTCTTCTGAGTAAGATTCGCCGTCAAAGGAACGCACTACTATTTCATACTGCGAATTGTGTGGTAGATTGTTGGTCTTCCAGATAGTATTCTGATTCCAAGATGTGTTGAATTCACCAGCTTGTATCAGATTTTGAGTAATCGAAATCGTATTTGCTGCTGAACCACTGTCTCGGCCATTTTTGTAAATGTCAATGTCTACCCGGGTTATTATGCCATCGTTATCCCAAACATAACCCGAAACTGACGTAGATTCACTACCACGAATAACCTGGTTATCCAACGGGTTGTCAAGGGCTATATTTGGCCTTGCATTTTCGTTAGTAATCTTTAGGTTTAGGGTGACAACGACACAAGTTGAATCGCTGGTATCATCTTTACAAAAGTCACTATCTGCAGCCCAAATCTTGAAGGTGTAGTCACCAGATGCGTAAGTTCGGTAATCCCAATCATACTGCCATGCTGAGAGGGTTTCTCCGGGAGCAGGAGTGATAGCGAACTTTGAGGTAAACTGTGGGTTCGAATCCTCGGTTATTTCAAACCAAATCTCCTTGATATCATTACCAGATACTCCAAAATAAGGGTCACTCGCAGTCCCGCTAAAGGAAACTACAGAGCCTTTAGGAGAGTTGGGGTCATGTTGAGAGTCTTGCGCTGGGGTATTAACAACGATTGATGGCGCTTGCAAATTAAGTTTGTATTTTTTTACCGTGATAGGTGAATATTCAAGCCCGTCAAAAGAGCGAACTCTGAAGGTAACATCACCTTCGCCCTCGGCATGGTTTGACATATCATATTGGAATGACCACGAACTAAATGGATAACTTGCTTGAGTTATAATACCACCCGAATTTGATGTATCTACAGCAGATAGCCAGACATCGGATCCTGGTGGCTGAACCTGTACATCCTCCACATAGCCGAACTGCTTTTGTTGGGCGATGACATCACTGGCGTAGGGTGGCGCTTCGCCATCCCATGCTGTGCCTGACAATGTAACAATACGAGCGAATGAGGTTAATTCAGGTTGCTCAACCGTTACACTAGGTGCCATGTTTTGTAATGAAATGATATCATCAACTGGTCCGGTCAAAACGAAATCATATTCTAGCGTTCCTTTACCAAACTTGTATGCTTCTACCTTGTATTGCGGTATTTCTCTACCGGCTATGCAGTCATCATCGGCGTCATCGGTTAAAGTATCACCATCGTTGTCATAGCCATCACTGCATGTGTTCTCATCAAGTGTTCTCACGATGGGCGGACCGCCGGATGCATTAGCCAATTGAACCTGAACATTACTCTCACCAACGACGTGGTTCAAGTTACGGTCTAGGTAAAAATTACTTGCGAGGGTAACTTCATCTGTATACCCCTGAGCATTGGTTGTGAGCGTGTATAGTGGCGTGCCAATTGCATCTTTGATGATTACTGTGGCGCCATCAACATCAATGTTGGAAGCTTTTACTCTGAATTTGACCAGTTCCCCTTCCCTAACTTGGTTCCCCCATGCAGACTGTTGGTTATTGACATGAATTTTCGAGGTATCAAAATTTTGCAGACCAGCAAAAGACAACACTGTGGAGTTGTTGACCAATTCTAGTGCCATCGGCATGTCAGCAGGTGGCATGTTTGCTGTATTGGGCAACTTCAGGCATTCATTCTGCACATCGGGGCATTCTGCGCCGAGCCATTGTAGATTTATTGGATAGAGTTCGTTACCCCCAGGGGATGGAATGTTTTCTGATTGGATTGTAACCATTGATTCAGTGATGTTGTAAACCTGCAGCGCCCCGACAAATGTGTTACCAGAGAAATAACCGATGGATCCATACTTGTTACCATAATTGTCATCATGATGAGAAATGTTTACTGCAAAACTTTCGGTCTGCATATCGTTATTTTGCACATTCACAATACCACCCTTAATTCTTAGAGCATCGCCGAGGTTATTCTTGACAACATTGTTGTATAGAGTAGCTGATGCCCTGAATATGTGAATTGCTGGACATTGAAAGTCGCCACCATACATCTTCTCTGAATTACAGGTCCCTGAATTATTATCAATCATGTTATTCTCCATGTAAAGTCTTGATTCGGATGGTGCTATAGATGGCCACCCACTGTCGCGATAGTGATATTCGCCGTGGACCACTGCTTCTCTTCCAGTGTTTGTGATATTATTGCCAATTGCCGTAACATCTGAGGTGCCGTAAATCCATAGGCCGTTG
>DUKK01000221.1:0-2594 GCA_013329355.1 Candidatus Poseidoniaceae archaeon
GGAAGTCAACATGGGCCAAAGATGTTCAGACACACGCTCAATAGTCTTTGATAACGTAAGGGTTGGAAAAGATCAACTTGTTGGTGGTAGCGAGTCTGGTGGCTGGATGAATGCGATGAAAGCCTTCGATGTTAGTCGACCCAATATTGCGGCTCACGCGACCGGTCTAGCACGTGCATCCTACGAGCATGCTCTGCAATATTCCAATGAGCGCTCAACCTTCGGCAAACCCCTCCACAAGCACCAAGCAATACAATTCATGCTAGCAGACATGAAGACAAAAATTGAAGCCTCAAGAATGTTAACTTGGAAGTCGGCTTATGAATCAGATGAAGGTATCCGAAATACCGAGTCTGCCGCCCATGCAAAACGGTTTGCCGCTGATACAGCTATGGAAGTTTCAACCGATGCTGTGCAAGTTTTCGGTGGTTATGGTTATTCAGAAGAGTACCCAGTTGCACGTCTGATGAGGGCTGCAAAAGTGATGCAGATTTACGAGGGTTCGTCGCAGGTTCAACGGATGATAATCGGGCGCGAGATTACCAAAGATTTCTAGCCGGATTGTGTGGTGATTGTTTGGCAGCCTCGACGCCCGCAGTAATTCTCAGTGGTGGGTTGAGTGAACGCCTCGGGCAACCAAAAGCGTTAGTAAAAGTTCAAAATAAAGCCATACTGACAATCACCGTAGAGAAGTTGCAAGCTGTCGGTTGCGATCCAATAATCATAGTTGTCAATCGCAATATTCAATTTGATGCATTACTTAATTCAAACGGAGCCACAGTAGTGGTAAATAAAACACCGGAAACCGGTAGGACTGGTAGTTTGAAACTCGGCTTGAATACGATCATTGCTGAGTTAGGTAGGGTTCCGAATAAATTAGTAATGGTCCCCATAGACCGACCGGGTTGGAAGGCAAACCACCTCCGCCAATTATTGATCCAACCAATGTCATCATGTTTAGTAGAGGGTGGCCAAAAAGGACATCCTGTGTTATTAGTTAAGAATAACCTACTTGATGTCCTATCAGCAAGCGATGATGTATCTCTCCGAGAACTAATTCACTTTAATCCGGTTGAAATAACCGATGGGTTACTGTCCATGAACTTAGATACACCGGCAGATTTAGTAGAACTCGCCAAGAATTCAGCATTCTTTGCTGAACTTTGATGCGTAAATAGTATGTGTAAAGATTTGGAGGATAAACCATGACGAAGCAAACACTGACATGGGCAGTCAATCATTTGGCGCTCCGAAAAAGAATCGTCATGGCTAGCGTGGTTCAAGCCGCTGGCAGTGTTCCAGGAAAAGTAGGGGCTCGCTTAGCAATAGCCGAAAATACCGATGGATTTCATGGTACTATCGGGGGCGCTGGCCTTGAACTCAAAGTTCTGAACCGATGTAATGAGTTAATGGCTGAGCACTTTGAACCATTTGGAGAAGTACTCACCTTTGGTTTAAACAAGGGAGCGAAGGGCTATGAAGTACAACCACTTGATTCACTATGCGGAGGTAGAGTTACGGTGTCACTAGAAGTAATTATTCCACCACCTCACGTTTTGTTGATGGGTGGAGGTCACTGCGCCAGCGCCTTAGTAACTACAATTCAATCATTGAATTGGAATTATTCTGTAACTGACTCTAGGTTAGAATACTGCAATCCAGATTTGTTTCCAAACGCAACCGAACTACTCCATACATCTGTTGAGAATTTTCTTGCAGCAGAATCCTTTGACACAATGAGCCGTTATTCCGATATACTATTACTCGGGCATGATTGGTCTGAAGATCAAGCGAGGCTACTCGGCTTACTGACGTTATCCCAAGCCGGTGGAGCCAAGCCAGATGGTCGAAACTTTCCGCGTATTGGAGTCATCGGTAGTCGTAGCAAATGGCAGTCATTTAGCCGGGCTGCAATAGAGCAGGGCATCGACCGAAACCAGCTTGACAGCGTGATCTGCCCAATTGGGTTGAATATTGGTGCAGAATCACCAGAAGAGATTGCTATTGCAGTAACAGCACAAATACTCGCTTTAGCAAAAGGTGCTTCACCAACAGAAAAAAATTGGCGGCAATCACTCTGATTGGCTAAATATTTCATTTTTGAAGTATCGTAATTCCTCGATTGATTCTAGGATATCGTCAAGCGCTAAATGCGATGATTTTTTGCGGTAGCGCTTAACTTTTGGATACCATCGACGCGCTAATTCCTTGACCGTCGATACGTCAACCATCCGGTAGTGAAGATAGTCGGCTACCAATGGCATTTCCTTGTCCAAAAACCGACGGTCATTCCAAACACTATTGCCGCATAATGGTGCTGAGTTTGGTTCAATCCATGCTCTGAGAAATTCCAAAGTGGCCTGTTCAGCATCTGCCACGCTAACGCCGTCTGTTCTTACTCTATCGACCAGTCCACTCCTGTTGTGATGAGTAGTATTCCAATCATCCATTCCTTCTAGCAGCTCATCTGGAACGCTTATGGCTAAATTAGGTCCTTGAGCTAAAATGTTCAACTCACTATCGGTAATCACTGTAGCAATCTCAATGATTGATTCTTTGGTTACATCTAAACCTGTCATTTCCAAATCAATCCA
>DUKK01000221.1:2910-3171 GCA_013329355.1 Candidatus Poseidoniaceae archaeon
ACCTGTCATTTCCAAATCAATCCAGACCATCCGCTGGCTATCCTCTCCCATACCAGTGCCTGCGGTGTTTGGCATTTCAACACGGCGGCGTATTGCCAGGAAAAAGTTGCTCAATCAATTCTAAATGAGCATACTTTTGGTTTTGTGAAAATTTTGTGTCGGTATTTTGCTACTAAACTATAGGCAAAGTTTCTCACTGGCAGCGGAACTAGCCAGCAAATTGGGTAGAACATTCGATAATACCATCTCATGTATAGTAGA
>DUKK01000164.1:0-2015 GCA_013329355.1 Candidatus Poseidoniaceae archaeon
GGCGCGGCAGGATTCGAACCCGCGATCTTCGGCTTAGGAGGCCGACGCATTATCCAGCTGTGCTACGCGCCCAACCTGCGCCAAAAGCCACAGCGTCAAGAGTATTGCTATCATGCTGAACAGAAGCCAGCAACATCTAGTAGGAATCTCTCAAGCACAATTCTAGGTTGCGAGGTTTTGAACACGGAGACCTCGCAATTTGCCAGACTAATCATAATTTTTGCTAACAAAGCGTCCTCGAGATTCATTCTACCTTCCGTCAGTAATTTATGAAATTGAGATACCATATCTTCCGCCTCAAAATTCTGTTGTTCCATTAGATTGTCTAACAACCCCATTGCCCCCTTGAGCGTTCGCATATTTCTGCCGTTAGTCTTCTCCCAACGCCAATCGTGGACTCTGCCGCGCATCGCTTCTTCCAGGACTTGTTGTATCTCTCGAACTTTAGTGGTTGAAACTAGGTGTTGCAGGTGACGACGGTTGGTTAGAAGATCCCGCTTTGCCATTAATTCTAGAATGAATACCGCTTTCCGAATATTGCCCTCGCTAACGTGTGCAATATCGCCAATAACGCCCTTAACTGGTTGCAAACCTTCCGCCGTAACTATCGTCTCAAGCTTATCTTCAACGACTTTATTTTCATAGCGGGGTAGACGAATATGTTGGACCCTACTCCTGAGTGCTTCTATTAATCTAGAAGGTGTGGTGGTCGTGAATATAAAGCGCGAGGTGAGACTGCTATGCTCCATCATACGCCTGAGGTAGGCCTGTCTGAGATTGCCAAGATAATCTGCGTCCTCGATAACAATTATCCTTGACAGTTTTATCCTTCCATCTAAATTGAGATTAAAGGTTTCTTGCCCACTAGGTGGGCCAGCATCATTTGGCACTTCAGCCAAGGTCTCAGTAAAAATATCTAAACTGGTTAGGCCTGCCAGACTGCTGCTCGAACCACTAGGCCTAATGAACTCCTCAAATGTCTTCATTGCACCAGCTGTCCTCGACAAATCTTTGGCATTTAGAATATGAGTTGTAGCCTGCCATCCAGGCCCCAATAGTTGGCGGGCTAGCATGCGCATGATGGCAGTTTTGCCAACACCGCCGGGCCCAGACAGTAACAAATGTGGCGGATTAGAGTTGGTTGATGCAGTTTGTAATGTGTCTTTGATCGCATCTGAGGTAAGCAGATCATCGAATCGTGTCGGGGCTTTTGACTCTAGCCACGACGTCATAAATTGTAAGACTAGCCGGCGGTTTTTGAACTATGTGCACAGACATCATTCTGCTTTTAGTTTCTTAACACCGGTTCTTCTGAGTTTCATAAACACCCTTGAACCGCAGGCTTTGCAGCTTATTCCATTACGCTCGCGATGGAATGATTCAATGCTTCCACATGCCGCACACTTGTAATCGATTAGTTCAACCATTTAACTCAACTCAACCTACGCGACTAGTCTTCCTTTCTTAATCTGTTTGTCGCGACCGTGTTGTTTGTTTGCACTGGTTCAGCGTTGTTGGCGCCCGCTCCGGGAATTGAACCCGGGTCGCAGGAATGACAATCCTGCATGATAACCTCTACACCAAGCGGGCGTGTTCATATCCACCTGAGCGCAACCGCTATTTAAGCCGCGCCGTGTGGCTGTAAAAGGGCGGATATTGCAATGGCGAAGAAAAAAACCTCTGCCGAAATGGCCAGAGAACAATCTGAGATTGCCAAGGTAGAGGATATGCTTGGTGACGCATTTGGCGGTCTAGGTGGCCTTGAACAACCCACCCAAGAAACTGTTATACCGACAGATTCGCCGCCCAATCCAGAAGAACGGGAGACTGATAACATCGTCCCAGAACAAGCGGATAGTGAAGAATCGAACGAGCAATCCGAGCCCTCAAACCAAGTAGAAATGTCTGTTACTGAAGACGTAATCATTGCTGTGGATGACACGGATGCAAGCGTTGAGACCGATGTTGAGTCGCCCACCAAACCTCCGTCTGGTCCACCATCCGGGCCACCATCC
>DUKK01000164.1:2320-2449 GCA_013329355.1 Candidatus Poseidoniaceae archaeon
CCACCATCCGGGCCACCATCCATGCCGCCTACAAGTCCGCCGTCTAATCCACCGACCGGGCCACCACCGAGTATAACCAATACCGATGCCAAACCAAAGGCCCCCAGCAGTCCACCATCCAAACCACCA
>DUKK01000164.1:2765-3318 GCA_013329355.1 Candidatus Poseidoniaceae archaeon
CCACCATCCAAACCACCAACTGGACCGCCATCTGGACCTCCGTCTAAGCCCACCGGCGGACCGCCGACTGGGCCTCCATCAAAACCACCTACGGAGTCAAAAGATAGCTCTACGGGGGATTCCGCTCCACAAGACAATGAACCCGAGGACATCGACCTCCAGGCAGAAGCGGTAGTTGATACGGAGGAAATTGCTACTGAGGCAGTTGATGAAAATGAAAACAATACGCCTAATAATACGTCTGAGGAGATGCTGGAGAACCAATCAAAAAGTGAAACTGTATTAGATGATTTGATTGAATCAAATGACACAGAGCCAGTCAATTTACAAGAACTACCGGAAGCGCAACAGGCGCCAATTGAAAGCGTGGAAGATGATGAAGATATATTGGCTAAAGAAGCAGAAATTGCTCGTTTATCCGCCGAAGTAGAACGGTTACGCACTTCAATGACAGGAGCAGCGGATATCATAGAAGAGTTAGAAAATCCGCCAATGCCACCAATTGTTCATGAGGATTTGATTATTGGCGCACACATTGTTGCAGATATGGCTC
>DUKK01000164.1:3616-3854 GCA_013329355.1 Candidatus Poseidoniaceae archaeon
CATTGTTGCAGATATGGCTCGCATGGCACGTCAGTTAGATAGGGACAAGCTAGTGAGAGCGTCGATGGGAACCATCGCAATGCTGCACCCAGACAGATTAGATGTCTTGATTTCAACAAAAAATAAGGCACTAATTCCACGAATGAATGAGCAAGATTTGTGTGCTGGAAAGTTAAATTCAGATCCGCCTCGTGGTGCACCAGCGGACTGGCGGGTATTAGAGGTGTTACTGGCCTCT
>DUKK01000164.1:4177-5928 GCA_013329355.1 Candidatus Poseidoniaceae archaeon
CTACCAGCATTGTCACTGGTGGACCCGCTGCGGTAATCCATTGCCATGGCCCATATTCTACTGCGGTGAGCTGTGAGAAGGACCTTGTGCTAATGCAACCGATTGACAATCTAGGTAAAGATAACATTGGCAAGGTGATTATCGTCGACCCAGATGATGAAAATCCCAGAGAATATCTGCGGCAAGTAGCTGAGGCACTAAACCAGGGCGGTATGCGATGCGTCGTTATTAGAGGCAATGGGGCTTATGCCGTAGGTGCCGATTTAGATCAAGCATGGGCAAATGCAGCAATGCTTGAACACAGCATGAAAATAGTCATGCTTGCTCGACAAGCGAACCTAAAAATTTAATCAACTAGTGAAATATACACTTATTGATAAGCAGCGGGTAAGGGTAAATTCTCCGTGAAAGCGAGACCACTAATCGCGATTTCTGGCTGTTTAGCAGGCCAGAAGGTTCGTCATGATGGTCGCAATGCTCCATTTCCCAGTGCAGCAGATGAATGGCTCAACCTTTTCGATTTGCTACCTTTATGCCCTGAAATCGGTTGTGGAATGACAGTCCCAAGGGGCGAAACCAAGCTAGTTCGAAGTGAGGGTGAAATTTCTCTAATTGACTCTGTTAGTATGGTAGATTACACTGCAAATATGGTCAATTATGCCCAAACTCAAGCCGATTTCCTAATCCATTCAGGTATTTGTGGCTTCATATTCAAACGTGGGTCAGCAAGTTGCGGATTGGAGCATTTACCAGTTGTCAATCAAACATCCAATGTCAGTGATGTAAATGGAAAGGGATTATTTGCCACAGTCTTCACAACATTAAACCCACACATCCCTGTAATTGAGGAGCACCGACTGTTAAACCCAATGCAAGCCGAACATTACCTAGCAAGAGTACACTTCTACAAGCAATGGTTAATGTTTGGCAAAAATGGTTGGACGGAAGGTAAAATCCGCCAGTTCCACCACAACAGCAGATATTTTTTCATGAGTCGAGTCCCTCAATTAGTTCTGACTCTGGAGAAATTAATTGACAGTTTATACGAAACCCCTACGCACTGTGAAACTATTGCATTAGAATATATGACTAAGGCGCAGAAAGGCCTTAATGTTGTTAGTAAGAAAGGTCAAATTGCAAATACTATGGAGCTAGTTCTAGGTAGATTCTCGAATTATCTCACTTATACAGAAAAGCAGGAAGCGATTGAACAAATTCACGCCTTTCGAACTGGTAATCTGCCGAGAAGTGTCCCCCTCTCAATCCTGGAAAAATATCATCAGCGGTATACGCTAAATGATAAATCGGTAGACATGTTCATTAGTTCAATCCCGCTAGAAATAAACATTGATGGTTAACTTAAATCAGAAGTAAACCTGAATCTGGGTATCCTCAACACGCGTCTCGTAGATAGTCAAATTCTTTTCTCGCGACATCTTTCCAACCAACTTTCCATACGGCGGAAATAGCGGGAATGGCGACCACTCTACCAGTTCACCATCGGTAATTTTGTGGGTCGTTTGATGTAATGGACACCTAATACAGTCGTCCTCTACTTTAGCGCCCCATGCTAAAGGCCAACGCATGTGACGGCAGAGTGCATCGGTGGCAAAGTATTGATCATTTTGCATTCCAATTAAAATCATCTTCTTACCGACTGTGACCATTTTCTTCTTACCATTCTTCAACTTCTTTACCGACAAGGCATTGCGCCACTTTCCATCCTTAATTTCTAACATTTGCCATACCTC
>DUKK01000103.1 GCA_013329355.1 Candidatus Poseidoniaceae archaeon
CGCTTTTATTTCTGCTCCCGAAAATCCTGTAGTCTTGTCGACTATCGGCTTAAGTGATATCTTCTTGGTATTCATACTCCCAATGTGTAACTGAAAAATGGCTTTCCTTCCGACGTCATCTGGAATTGGAATTTCAATCACCCTGTCAAATCTACCGGGCCTTAGCAACGCTTCATCTAGAATATCTGGTCGATTTGTTGCTGCGATTATTTTGACATTCTCAAGCACATCAAAGCCATCTAATTCAGCAAGTAACTGCATGAGGGTTCTTTGGACTTCTCGATCACCGCTTGTGGAACCATCCAATCGCTTTGCTCCAATGGCATCTATTTCATCTAGAAAAATAATTGACGGTGCCTTTTCTTTGGCTAATGAAAATAACTCTCGAACCATTCGACCGCCTTCGCCAATGTATTTTTGTGCTAACTCACTACCTACCATCCTTATGAAAGTCGCTTCTGTATGATTTGCTACTGCCTTGGCAAGCAGCGTTTTGCCACAACCCGGCGGTCCAACAAGGAGGATTCCTTTCGGAGGCTCAACACCAACTTTTTTGAATAGTTCCGGAGAGTTTAGCGGTAGTTCTATTGCTTCTCTAACCGATTGTTTTTGTTCATCAAGTCCAGCGACAGAATCATAGGTAATGCTAGGCTTATCGACCATCTCAGCTCCGCTTACCATTGGGTCCCAGGCGTCATGTAATACTTCAATAACTGCAAGAGTGTCTTGGTTTAGGGCTACTCTGACCCCAGGTTTCAACACATCTGGTGATAATCTTTGATTTAGTGCTACTGAAAATACTGTGCCGTTTGATGACCGCACTATACCTCTTTCTTGGTCTAAAATATCTTCTAAATGGCCGACTATAAGTGGTGGAGATTTCAAACTTCTGACTTCTTCATCTAGTCTGTTAGCTCGCTTCTTCAATGATCTTATTTCAGATTCCATGTGAGCTCTTTCGTTAATTAAATCTTGAGTTTGATCTTGCAAAAGCTTGAATTCTTCTTCAAGAACTTTGACTTCTTCCTCAGTAGACGATTTTATATTTTTAGTTGGTGTTCCAACCTCGCCTACCATGCCAATCAATCTAGCGTATCGCCTATCATGTATGAACTCTGTCATTTCCAACGACAAATTTCATTTTGATTACCACATTGGGGTAACCGGCGAGACTATGGGCGAGTGCGAAGTTTGCGGGGCGATGAACGTTGGAGTTAGGTTGGTATTAATGGGTAAAACCAATGTCTTTGCTTGTCAGAGGTGCGTTGAAAAACTTGGTCTGGCGACAAAGGAGGTTGCCCCGGGATTAAGCCGGCCCTCATTCCGCCAAGGCAAAACCACCAAATCCAGAAGGAAGAACGACATAATGGCAAAACAGGAGAAAGAGCTTGTTGATGATTTCGCCAGTAGGATTGCTGCTGCGCGTCAATCAAAAGGTTGGAATCACTCTGAATTGGGTAAGCGGATGGCTGAAACAGTCAATGTGATTAAATCTGCAGAGTCAGGTAAACCGCCAACTGATTCTGTGGTAAAAAAGTTAGAGCGTGTGTTAGGGATTTCCCTAATGGATTACACTACACCTACAGAAACTTCCAGATTGACAAAAAATAGCACTCGTGGTATGACACTGGGTGATTTCTTTAACCAGAATGGTGATTAGATGCCCATAGATGTGCATTCGCTGTGGTTGGCACAGGACGATCCGAAAAAAAATACTGCGGTGTTGTCAGCGAAGCGCGGCGATATAACTTTACACAAAAAAATATCAAGTCTACCAAAAAGAGGGATTATCTTAGAGCCGCTTTGTGGCAAGGTTTTTGGCCCTGAGGATCACCATATGCTAACCGATAGACACGGTGCACTGGTGGCTTTAGATTGTTCATGGAAACAAATAGAGAGTAGCGTTGAATCAGTCATGCGTCAAACGCGTCTTATACCACGAATGTTGCCATTACTATTAGCAGCAAATCCTGTTAATTGGGGTAAACCGGGTAAACTTTCAACAATTGAAGCATTGGCGGCTGTCGCATATTTGACTGGGAACAAAGATCAGTCCGCCACCATGCTTGGCGGTTTTCGCTGGGGCCAACGTTTTATTGAATTAAATTACGAACCATTGGAAGAGTATTCTGTAGCAAAATCCAGCAAAGAGTTGGTAGATCTCCAATTTGAGTTTTTTGACATTGACCATTTGCGCGCTGATTGATATGAATTACCGAAAAGTTCCGGTTACCCAGTGGTCCGATGGGACCGCAAAAATATCTTCAGATGAAGTTGCAGTGGAGTCTGTTGTATCATTGAACTGTAACGGTTTCGAATTAGCAACCCTACTTGCATCACCAGATGAGTTGGAACACCTATTGTTTGGCCATTTGATATGTGAGGGGTATGTCGCTAATGATGTGCTGAACAGAATTAATTCAACACCAAAAATCGAATCTAACAAGAATGGGTTCGTGGTCAGTCTTACAACCGAAATTCCGCTCTTAATAGAACCCAGGACTAAGGGTATTACCAACACATCTTGCGGAGCTTGTAACATTGACGGACTTGATGGATTAATTTCAACCCTGCCGATTATTGGTAGGAAATTAAATTTTGATATCTCAATTTTGCATGGCGGTATGGAAGCAATGAGAAAACTTCAGTCAGGATTCAGTAAAACCGGAGGTATGCATTGTGCCGGTCTGTTATCTACTGATGGGGAATTAACCTTCGTATCAGAGGATATTGGAAGGCACAGTGCTG
>DUKK01000058.1 GCA_013329355.1 Candidatus Poseidoniaceae archaeon
TTCATGATTCTGTCTTGCTCTGTATATTCCTCACTATGCTGATCTTCGAGTTCAGTGAGGTCACTGATGACGTCCTCTAGGATCAGTCTTAGTTGCATTATGTTGGCGTCTCTATCTTCATCACGTTCCTGCCAAGAATCATATTCTTTTTCAGTTAGTTCCTCGATTTGCTTAGTCCGCTCCACTGGTGGTTTATCTGATTGATTAGAGGAATTGGCTGAGATAACGGTCTGATTGGTAACTGAGTTAATGAGGGGTGGTAAATCAGGGGCATACTTTTTCCTTCTTGCCTCTCTTAATAATCGTTGATTACGTCGTTTATTGAGCCGATAGCCTGCGTAGATTATGCCAGTAGTCGCAACTGCCGTGGCGGCAGTTAAAATCAGGCTCATGGTTAGTTATACTCCATACTCCTTTATTGCAGATTGGGTTAATGTCCCAACTAAGCAAGGAATGCTTCGTTGATTGTCTCTAACATAGTTTCACTAGGTCTCAAATCAGTATCTGGAACATCAATAAGGGGTGTATCAACCAAGCCTAGGTCTTCAACCAGCGATGCTTTTGTGTTATCAAAATAAAGTAAACCAGTAACGTGCTTGGCTTGCGTTTCTGCTTGATGCAGTGCAGTTAGCGCAGCAACTGCGTCACTCGGATCGTGAGTATCTGATATAGTTTCAAGTCGTATTGTTGAACCATCATGAAGTGTTATGTCGCGATAGTTACCCTCAGGGACCTCGACTTCAGGAATAGGGTTGAAATGTGGGATGTAGTCTGTCATATGCAAGGTAATTTCGTTGTCCTTGACATAACCATAAGAACGCATTGACTCATCATTGTTGTTGAAAGTGACACACGGCGAAATGACATCGATTAACGCAAAGCCTTTGTGAGACATTGCGGCTTTTAGGATGGCGTTCAACTGTTTTTTTGAACCGCTGAACGAACGTGCGACAAATGTACAACCGAGGTTAATTGCCATAGCACACAAATCAATTGGCTGAGTTTTGTTAATTGGCCCTTTCTTTTTCTTAGAACCGACATCGGCAGTAGCGGAGTATTGCCCTTTGGTCAAGCCGTAAACACCATTATTTTCCACAATATATACCATGTCCATATTGCGACGAATCGCGTGAATGAGTTGTCCAATTCCAATAGATGCCGAGTCGCCGTCACCGGAGACGCCAATATACAGCAAATCTTTGTTGACTGCGTAGGCTCCAGTCGTGACAGAGGGCATCCTGCCGTGGACCGTATTGAAACCATGGGACTGGCCGAGATAATAAGCGGGGGTCTTTGAGGAACAGCCGATGCCTGACATCTTTGCAATTCGATGTGGTTGGATACCGTTTTCCCAAGCGGCGCTTATGATCACATTTGAAATCTGGTCGTGTCCACATCCCGGGCAAAGTGAAGATTTTCCGCCGGTGTAGCTTTCCTTTGGTTCGTTGATTACATTGAGTTTAACCGGTCTCGGTGCTCTTTCTCGACGTTCGCCTCGAGCGGGCCTCTCTTTACGCTCTGGGCGTGCTCGCCGTTCAGTTTTTTCTTTCTGCTCGCTCATTTTCCTTCACCCTGTAAAATATCCATAATCATCTCTGCATATATTTTTGCTCTTGGTGGCATACCATCAGAGTATGCAGCACTGTGCATTTTTTCTACCAGATGAACTGGGAATTCTTTGCGTAAAATGCCGTAAAGTTGGCCATCTCTATTAATCTCTAGAACAACCGTTTTTTCATGTCTGGCGATGAATTTCTCGATTTCGGTATGGGCCGGTAGCGCTCTGATACGACATTGACTGGCTGATATTCCATTCGCAGCCAGAATATCATCGATTTCGTTAATACTATTTTCCATGCTACCCAAATAGATTATACCCAATTCTTTCTCTTCTTCCTCACGCAGGATAGGCGCTGGCAATTCATCCCTTGCGCCTCTGATCTTATCCTTGAGTCTGTTCATGAGTTGATAGTAATCATGCGGTTTCTCAGAATACAGACCCTGAGGATTGTGACCGGTCCCTCTGTATAGGATAGGGGCCATTCCGGAGCCCGGTAAAGTCCGATACGGAATTCCGTCTCCGTCAACATCGAGGTAGCGGCCGAATTCCTCAAACGCTTCAAATACGTCTTTGTCGCGCACAACTTTCCCTCTATCCATTGGTTTGTCAGGGTACTTAAATCCTGAACATGCCCACCGATTCATGCCTAAATCTAAATCACTCATCGGAAATACTGGTGTTTGGAAACGTTCTGCGATATCGAAAGCTCGCCAGCCAAACTCAAAACACTCCTCAACCGTTCCGGGAAACAGCACGATGTGCTGAGTATCGCCATGGCTACCTTCATACAGCAGGGTGATGTCTGATTGCTGGGTTCTGGTTGGTAGTCCGGTGGAAGGCCCAACTCGGCAAACATCCCAGAATACTGAGGGGATTTCGGCAAAGTATCCCAATCCAATGAACTCTTGCATCAAAGAAATACCCGGCCCTGAGGTTGCTGTAATGCCACGACCACCGGCCCAGCCAGCGCCTAGCACCATGCCAGCAGCAGCAAGTTCATCCTCTGCTTGTATGACAGCACAATCTGACTCACCGTCATCATTAGTTCTTATTTTTGGAATCCAGTTGATCATGCCTTCACATATCGATGACGATGGCGTGATTGGATACCACGCTAACAATTGAGCGCCACCAAACAATAACCCTAGAGCTGCTGCCTCGTTGCCTTCAACAAAAAATTGCTTGTTCTCGATTGGTCTACGCTCTACCATATATGGGTCAGACTTTTGGTGGTTTTCTCTGAAATATTCTCTACCTTGTAGTAGGGCACCGGAATTCAGTTCTATGGCAGATTTTTTGCCTTTGAATTGCTTTTCCACCGCAGATTCGAGAGCCGATTGTTCGATACCGAGGATCTCAGCCACTGCTCCAACATACACAATATTAGTGATTAATTTGGCCAACTTTGGATTGATGCCACGAGCAATTTTTGTCATCGGAATTGGGTAAGATATCACATCATCTCGGTCCATTTCGAGTTTGGAATTTTCATTCCATACAACCACCGTTCCCGGTTCCAAAGCAGCCAAGTCTTCGACCCAGGTAGCAGGATTAACCAAGATTTGGATATTGGTATGGTTGCCCGGTGCTTGATATCCGAGATCTGATAGCCTGATGATGTACCAGGTAGGGAGTCCGGAAATGTTTGATGGGAACAGGTTTTTGCCACTGACAGGCACGCCCATATCAAATAGTGATTGGAGTAAAATCAAGTTCGCTGATTGGGAACCGGTTCCGTTTGCTGTTGCAATGTTTATTGTGAAATCGTTGACGACGCTCTCCATCACACTGATTCTCCTAGGCCGCTTCCCCCGCCCTTAAATTCCCGTGCAACCAAGCACCCTTTGAACATGTTGCTTTCAAAACAGAGTGAATAGTATTTGATTTCGGATAGTGAAACTCAAAACCCCATACTTGTTCGGCTTTGTCATGGCCGATGAAGATATGAGTAAAACATGGGAAAAAGCCGAGAAGATGTTGGCCAAAGGTAACCCAACAGGTTGTCTCGATTTACTTAGAGAAGCAGACCCATCAGGCAAGAATGGTACCACTCTGCGAATAGCCGGCGAGGCAACCTGGGCTATCGCCAGAAAAAAGGATTCTAAGTCTGATTATCGAAGAGCTGCATCACTGCTCAGAGACGCGGTAAAACAAGCCCCACGCAACAAGGCTAGCAATTCAGCATACAATGAACTACTGAACGAAATGCAGGATAAGCGAATCAAAGAAACCTCGTTTCCACGGCTTGTTAATGATGGCACTCCTACACTCGCTGGAATCGGAGCATTAATTGGCGCTATTACCGTTGCTTTGTTGCTCGTCAAGGCAGCTACATACTCGCCCCCAACGGATTTACCTACTGAGGCTAAAATGAGGGTTACTTGGACGGATGCAGATGGTTTGTTCAAAGATGAAGTTATAACCATCGACTTGGCACCAGAAAGTGCACCAATTCACGTCGAAAATCTGCATCTACATGCCGTTGCTGGAAATTATGACAACAGCCAATTCCATCGAATAATGGATGATTTCATGATTCAGGGTGGAGACTTCGAGAGAGGTGATGGTACTGGTGGTTATGCCGCTGATTGGTATGGTTACTGCGATGGTCAGGCGATGGACAACTCTCTCGATTGCGGTGGTGGCAAGACCTCATACACAATTCCCGATGAAGCCGACAATGGCTTGCTCCATACACCTTGCACAATTTCTATGGCTAAGACCGCGAATCCACACACAGGAGGAA
>DUKK01000114.1 GCA_013329355.1 Candidatus Poseidoniaceae archaeon
CTGAGTTTGATGGCCAGAGAAACAAACGAATTTTAGTCAAAGTAATCGGCATAATGTAAAATATTAAACTACGAGATTTGCGGCAAAGACCGTCATATTCGTCATGGTTTCAAACTCATGCTTATTACTGAATTATCATATTGGCTGATATGCCAGACGCCAAACTCGCTGAATGGTTTGCTAATGCTAATATGAATGATACTGCTACAGTCGGTGGTAAAGGGGCGTCACTTGGTGAAATGTTCCAGAAATTGTCGAAGATTGGGGTTAAGGTTCCTAATGGTTTCACCCTGACTACTGCAGCGTTCAAGCAATTTGTTGAGGCTGAAATTCCAGCAACAACATGGAATAATATTGGCGCCCCAGAGGATATTGAGAACTTACGTAACGCGGCGATTAATTGCTCTACATTAGCGAGTGCTCTTGAAGTGTGCTTAAGAGACGCCAATCCCAAGGACCACTTAAATCTCAACAGCAGAGCATCCTTAGCGCGCTCCTTAGTACGTGAGACACCGGTTCCCGATGAAATTAAACTAGTAATTGGTCAGGAATACAGCAAATTGTGTGAATTGTATCATCCGGGTGTCGATGTTGCAGTTCGCTCCTCTGCGACTACTGAGGACTCTGCTGAAGCATCCTTTGCCGGCCAGTATGAATCATATCTCAACGTCAGCGGAGAACAAGATATTATTGAAAAATGGCGTAGATGCGTAGCGAGTATGTTCACCGAGCGGGCAATTGGCTATCACATCGAACACGGTATGCATCCACTAGATAGTGCGATAGCGGTAGTCGTAATGAAGATGGCACGCTCAGACAAAGCGTGTTCTGGAGTGATGTTTACCATCGACCCAGACTCGGGTCATGATGGAGTAATTCACATTGGTTCATCTTATGGATTGGGCGAATTAGTTGTCCAAGGCGTTGTCTCACCAGATACCTACACCGTCTGGAAAGAAGGGTTGAGGCAGGATAAATTCCCCATTGTTCACCGAACATTAGGCAGCAAAGAGCAGATGATGATTTACCACGAAGAGGCCGCCAACGAAGTGCAGTCTATCGCAGTTCCATACGAGGATCGTCGGCGTTGGTCATTGAGTAGAGGCGAGTGTATTGAACTCGCTCAAATGGCTTTGAAAATAGAGGATTATTTTGCTAAACCAATGGATATCGAGTGGGCTAAAGATGGCGTAACCAATGATCTATTTATTGTTCAAGCAAGGCCGGAAACCATCCATTCAAAAGCAGAAAGCAACAAAATGACGATTTACAAAATAGACGAAATAGTTGCTGATTCACTCAAGAAAAAAGGGCGCGTACTAGCGACTGGCCAGGCAGTTGGTAAACGAATTGGAACTGGAAACGTAAGGTTGTATAGAACCTACGGCGAGGTTCTTGAGGGTAAGCGTGAATTACGAAAATTGCTTGAATCAGGAATGTCAATGGAGGAAATATCATCTGAGTTATCGGTATTTGAGGAGGGTGATGTTCTAGTTACAGAGATGACCACTCCCGATTGGGAACCATTGATGAAGCAAGCATCGCTAATCATAACTCGCAAGGGTGGAAGAACCTCTCATGCGGCAATCATTGCACGCGAATTTGGTATTCCGGCAATTGTCGGTTGCTCAAATGCGATGGATTTACCTAACTTTGCCACTGTTACCGGAAGTTGCGCGGAGGGCGATACAGGCTACGTATACTCGGGTGAAGTTCCATTCGAAATTGAAGAGGTGTCTTTTGACGAGGATGTTGAACTTACCACCAAAATCAAACTCAATGTCGGATTTCCAACGAAATCACTAACCGATTCGAAACTACCAGTAGACGGCGTCGGTCTAGCAAGGATAGAATTCATTCTTTCTTCTGAACTGGGTATTCATCCACTGGCATTTGTCCACCACGATGACTTGAAACATTACGTCGAAACTGGCGAGCTTTCGCCAGATTTGAAACCATATCATGAGTCTTTTGATGAATCCGATATTAGTGATGTTAGAAGCTTAGTGGAATCGTTAGAGAGCCGTGCTTGGGCGTATGAGGATAAACGGGGCTTGTTCATTGACAAACTTCGTGAAGGTGTTGGTCTAATTTGCGCTGCGTTCTATCCTCGCCCTGTTTTAGTCAGGCTTTCTGATTTTAAATCAAACGAGTATCGAGAGTTATTGGGTGGGTCCATTTTTGAGCCGGTGGAAGAGAATCCCATGATTGCTTGGAGAGGTGCGTCACGTTACTTAGATGAGAAGTTCAAACCAGCATTCGAGATGGAAATCGCGGCAATGAAGTCAGTAAAGTACGATTTTGGACTCGACAACTTACAGTTAATGGTCCCGTTTTGTCGCACCCCGGAAGAGGGTAAAATGGTCAAGGATTTACTTGAACAGAATGACATTGGGCCAAGTTCGGGGACCGATTTATTTGTCATGGTTGAATTGCCATCTAATGCAATAGAAGCAGACCGGTTCATGGACATGATGGCTCTGTCTGGTGGCTCAATTGGTTCCAACGACTTAGTTCAGACCGTTTATGCCGTATCACGCGACGATTTGGAAGGCTATCAGAATCCTGTTGACGCAAGGTCTCCGGCTGTTAAATCGATGATTCGTGACATTGTGAGAAAATTCAGGGCTAGGAATCTAGAAATAGGGATTTGTGGACAAGCCCCTTCTGACTTCCCAGATGAGTTCCCCCCTTTCCTTATTGACTGTGGAATAACCAGTATATCGGTGACTCCGGATACCGCTATTGCGGTCAGAGCAACGGTTGCCGAGGCAGAAAAAGCTGCGAGAAGCTAATCTCTGTCAAGCCACTAGTTTTGTTTCGCACTCGTCTAATCTTGTTTTTGCAACAAGGTGGTCTGGGTCAATTTGTAATACTGCACGCCACGCTTCTGCTGCGGCATCAAAATGTTCGGCTTCGTGATGCATTGCGGCTATATGTAGTCTAGAATCAAGATGTTGGGGGTCTGCCTTGACCGCCGCCTCGAAATCACTCATTGCATTATCGTGTTTGCCCCACTCTAGATACAGCAGACCTCGCTGATGCCATGCTGCAGGATAATCTGGAGCAATCCTAAGCGCTTCGTTCAATGGCGTTTCCGCTCTTTCTGGCCGATCTAGGGCGATAAAGCAAGCCGCTAACTGTGTTAAGGCCTGATGATGATGGGGCGCTTTTTCTAAGACAATGTCTAGGTTTTCTCTTGCTTTCGTCCATTCTCCAAGCATCATTTCTGCCTCTGCTTTACGGAATCTAGCAAGGGTGAAATTAGGTGCTAAATCTAACAATATTTCTGCATCGTCCAGCGCCTTACGCCCCTCATCCATTGCCATATGAATGCTACAACGATTAAGGCGGGCGCGTATGTGATTATTATCGGCATTGAGCGCCTTGTCATAATATTCTAACGCTCTGTCCAGATGGCCAGACCTTGCTTCAATATTACCGCGTACGTAGGCAATGACCGGGCTGGCTCCATGAATGTCTGCAACATCAATTAGACTGGTTGCACTGGTAATGTCACCCTGATCTAGAGCGAGGAGGGCTGCCTCTGCCGCTGCTGATGAGTCGTCCTCTGGTAGCAGACGTCTTGCTCTGGTGAGAGCCTCATCTGCGGCATCTAGGTTACGCAAAAGCCGTTGCGTGCGTGCCATGCCAAGCCAAGCAACACCTAGTTCTCGGTTGAGTTTCAATGCGCCCTCAAATGCCGCAATTGCAACCGATAGTAATGTCGCATCAGTTTCTCCCGTGCCATCTCTCGCTTTGTCTGCATTGACTAAGTGGAGACGCCCTTCAACTACATGTAGCAATGCATGGTCTATGCCAATTGGCGTAGTATCGAGCAGGTTTTGGGCGTCGTCTGGACGCCCGTCTAACAAATATCTTGTCGCAATCTTGGCACGTAATTCGCCGTTCATCATATCTTTCTCAAGCGACTTTACTAGCGATTCCTCTGCCGCAGTAACTTGGCCATCTGCAATCAGTAAGTCCGCTTTGAGTAATACCAAATCAACACCCCCTGAATCTAAAGCAACTGCATGGATGGCTGCCTTGAGAGCTTCCTTCAGGCGATGTTGTTTTGAGGCTAGGATAGTGGCTGTCAGGGCCCATGCACCGCCGCATTGTCGGTCAATTTCTAAGCATTTATCCGCTGCATCCAAGGCCTTGCTAGACTCACCCTCATCGTATAGTAATCTTGCATAAGATAACCAATCGTTAGACTGCGTTGGGTCCTCAGCCAAAGCCTGTTCAATCGCTTCTAGGGCCTCCGATCGTGAACCAGCGCGCGCCCTCAAGCCAGAAAGTAATGACCTATCGGCTGGTGTGTCAAGACCCAGTGCTTCCAATCTCAGAACATCTCGCTCAGCTTCCATGTCGCCCATCTTAGCTAAAAGATGAGCATGGGCTCTGAGTAATTCAGGGCTGTCTGGATTGACTGTCATTCTGGCTTCCAGCCAGTGCCTCCTAAGTGCTTCATCACCGCGCTCGATAGCAATAAATTCTAGCGCCTCTAAGACATTGGCATTACCAGGTGATGATGCATAAGCGATACCAAAACAGGTTTCAGCCCAATCGTAGCGTCGTAAACTCATAGCGGCGTGCCCTATTTTATGGGCTGAAACGGGCTTGAGGCCAAGGCTGCTTACATCCATTTGATGCTCGTCAAATATTTCGATAAGCTTCATTACCATATTAGAACTAGTCTGATTTAGAATCTCGGTGGCTCCAACCTCACTTTCGACAGAGATAGGGGACACCAAGGTTTCGAGCGCCGATAATGCCGCGTTAAATTGTTGGGCACCATCAATTAATTCTCCTTTTTGCCCCAGTTGTTCAAGATGCGTTATGGTAGTATAAGCCTTCAAGGCCCCATCTAGGTTCGGTTTAGTTGCCCTCAACGCATCTACCATACCATTCAATGAGGATAAGCGGGCATTAATATCGGCGACCTGATTATTCAAATGGGTGAAATGAGCACTCTGCGACTCTTGTAAAACAACATTGAAATCATTCAGTTTCTGCATCTTCTCATGGTTCTGTTTCAGCCAGTATCCAACGCCCCCACCTGCTCCTAAGCAAGCAATCCCAAACAAGGCCGTAATTGGTTCCATGCGAATCGAGGTCGGTCTGACCCTTTATGCTCTCCGGCTCAAGTCAAGGCTAACAACGGCTTTTTTGACCCTGTTTGATGACGCCGAATGCTTTGTTTACGGAAAAAATAGTAAATTCCTATGATTAGAAAGACTCACATTGAAAGACTATCATTGCTCACATGCGGTTAGGTCAAGTCATGACGGAGGATATTGTCGAGGGAACCGATGGTTATTGGTTTGATAACAACCTGCAAGAGTGGGCTAACGACGGCTGGGACACTACTGGGATTCGTAATTACCTAATTACCCGAGAGGAATATGCAACAGAAGCTCTAGTTCGCATCGATTACCTGATATCCGCTTGTGAGCAGTTAATCACTAGGATGAGTCATGAGTGGCTCCACC
>DUKK01000182.1 GCA_013329355.1 Candidatus Poseidoniaceae archaeon
AATAACTGTTTCATCAATCGAGCCAATCGTGCTAAGCGATTGCAAAATCTCCGAGGTTGTGGAGTAGTCGTGTCGGCTTAATGCAATGGAGAACCTTATCAGCGAAATTGCTACTATTACCGATTGTCGCTCGCGGTCAATTCCCGACAAGGAAATCTGGGCTAGATAGGCCTCTACCCGGTTATTCTGTGTTTCTGAAATCATTGCACCAGGCAAGCGATCTTCCAAACACTGGCTGGCTAGCATAATCAATAATCGAGCACGCTCGAGCGGACTACTACTCTGCAGCATATCGTCAAGCATTGCGTCACAATCTTCTATGCGACCTTCAATTTGCGCCAAGGTAAATTTCATTTCAAGTAGATTTTCACCATCGAGACGGTCTAGATTGCGACGAATAATATCTGGCTCGAACCGATGTGCGGCAATTTTGCACTCCAAATAAATCAGTTCTGCTGCGTGATTGTTTTGACCGATAGATGAGTTGACAATAGCCGCAATCGCAGCTGAATTGAATTGGCCCAAGGAATCAAGGTTGCTTGACATGTATTCAATGAACTCTGACGGATTGCTGTTAGCAAGATGATATAAGTAATTCTCAGTTGCCAACTCCGTTATTTTCGATTGCCAATGATGGGCTAGTAATGCATGACCAGATTGACGTTGTTCTGCAGTCAATCTATTGCGCACAACGTTACGGATTAAATGCTGCAACTGCACCATATTGCCGCCCCATAGCAATAGATTTTGTTCGTCGAGAAAATTTACTGAATCAGCTATTATTGAATGGTTTGCGTCAACCAAACCTGCTTCCAGTGATAGATGAGTTATCTGTTCTTTTTGTGCTGTTGACAGTGTGTTGAGCACAACATTTTCAACAAATTCAATGACATCATTTGAAGATTCGGGAACGGCATATTCGGGTTGGTATAACTTCAGTGCTAACGGATGGTTGCCTAACGATTTAGCGACTTCCTCACGCGCTGACAACTCCGTTTCGTTGCCCAGCATCATGCAACAAGAGGCTAAATCTAAGGCATCCAACTTGAAATTAACTACGTTATCATATGTTGTGACTGATTCTCGACTGACGAGGATTAATCGGATATTTGGCTGATGGCTCAGTGCCTCGACCAATGTGCTCACACCCGATTTGTGTCGCTCGCTAAGTTGGTTGAAATCATCGATCACCAGTAGGGTTTTACTCTCACTTACCATGTCAGAAAATGCCCTAATGTCTCGAGGAACAGTCTCATCGTTAAACCACGATTTGACAATTGAATGGTAGTCGGAAAATGAATGCGCGTTGGCCCAACGAATTGTGTATTCCCTGGCTAACTCCTGACACAGACTGACAACCAAAGCTGACTTACCAATACCAGCCATTCCAGTGACAATCAACGAATTATTCTCGAGCGATTCTAGACATTCCTGTCGCTCTTCCGCTCTGCCAAATACTGTTTCCACAATCGGTGGCTGACCGATGATTTCCGACCTTGATGGGGGCTTTTCATAGCCCTGTGCGGCTTCAGTAAAACGCAATCTTCCCTCAGAGGTAATATGAAAAACATGCCTGCGTCTAGTCCCGCCCCCAATCACATGAGCCATACGTTTTGTAACCAATCCGGACTGCTCAAGACTCCCTATCGGCAAGTTAAGTGCGGAGCGAACAACTCCCAGCCCTTCTGCAATACCAGGCAGAGAAATTTCTCTGGTTACGTCCCAAGCATTAGCAGTACTCTCTGGATATCTGTTGAGCCACGCCAATATCCGCAGTTGGGCTTTAGTAACCATCCTATCGAGAACGAGACAGTATTATAGTTATCAATTGAATTGACTTATGTTCAATCACACTGAGATGGTTGCCCTTTTGAGGACTGACCCTGAGGCTGGAGCATGCCCGTCAGCCTAGCCTCGGTGAGTCTGCCGAAGAAGCCGGGTGTGTATTTGTTCAAGAGTAAACAGGGAAGAGTGCTATATGTTGGCAAGGCAACTAAGCTCAACGAACGGATTAGGTCCTACTTTTCCTCCAACCCAGACCGGGCGATGATTCCTGAGTTGGTGGAGCGCTCTGATGACATTGAATGTATTGTCACGGCCTCACCTCATGAGGCTTTGATTCTCGAAAGACAACTAATTCGCCAACACAAACCGCGTTACAACTCGATGCTTAAGGACGACAAATCATTCCCTTACTTGGCACTCAGTTCAGACCCGTTGCCGAGAATTCTTTACACTCGAAGGCCCCCAAAAGGTGCCGAAATATGGGGTCCGTTCCCCAATGCTGGGGCCGCCAAACAGGTGCTGAAATTACTGCGTCGTGAATTTGGACTGAGGGATGATAAAAACAACATCCCGTTTGGTTACGTTGATTCAGGCTCCGACGAAGATTATCGGCAAAGGATTACCGCTGTTCGGCAAATTCTCAATGGTAACGCTGGAAAATTAATTGAGGAGCTAACGATCAAAATGGACACATATTCTGAAAAATTAGAATATGAATATGCTGCAAGACATCGTGATTTGATTAAAGCAATTCGAACAACAACTAGTCAGCACATTGTATCAAGCAAAGTTTATCGGGACTGTGATACTATTGGCTTTGCAAGTGAAGGAGATTTAGCCGCAATTGTTGTTTTACACGCTGATGATGGCGTGGTCAAAGGACAGGAATCGTGGCAGATGATTCACCGTGGCGATATTGGTGAGACAATCTCGATGTTTATTGCTGATCACTATGCAAACCGGTGCCCACCTAAACTGTTGATAACACCAACGCCGCTATTTGAGGGCGTTGAGGATTGGTTGCAAACCCGCAGAGATTCCGCAGTCGAGGTACGAAACCCGTCTCGTGGCGACTTTGTGACATTAATGCAGTTAGCTGCCCAAAATGCCGAAATACAATTGATTCGATTTGTCAACAAGGCTAGTGGCTCGCTAGAAAAGCGTGCTGCGGATGACGGTGCTAAACTGCTAGGAATGCCGCAATTAGACCACATTGTTTGTTTTGACATGGCACAAATTCAGGGTGATAATCGAGTGGGTGCGAGTGTTTGTTTCAAAGATGGTAGGCCATTCAAAGATGAATATCGCAAGTATACTGTCAAAGGCGAACAGTTGGATGACTTGCGGATGATGTGTGAAGTCGTTGAGCGCTGGATGAAACGGCAAACTGAATGGCCTGATTTGTTGTTACTAGACGGAGGAGAGACGCACCTTGGTATGATAACGAGGATGATCGAAAGCTCCGATTTTGCCAACAAGTTCGCCATTGCTGCGCTCGCCAAGCGAGAAGAGACCATCTATCGAACTGACAAAGACCCATTGGTTATTGATCGCCGAGGAAGAGTGCTGATTCACGCTCGCGACGAAGCGCACAGGTTCGTCAATTCCTTCCACCGTCAGCAACGCAGCAAGAAAAAATTCGCTGACCCGTTGGAAAATGTCGTCGGGCTTGGTGCCAAAAAATTCCAAACTTTAATTCGTCACTTCGGCGGTCGAAAAGAGATTCTTCATGCTAGTGAAAAGGACATCAAAACCGTCCCCGGAATAGGTCCTGCACTAGCGAAAAGAATTTTTGAGGCAATTAACAATTAATCGAATCGCTCGTCGCCCAAATCAATCATTGGCGGTGGTTCATTGATGGAATAATCCTCAAATTGTTGAAGTTCTCCATGCAAACCTTCGCTCTTAAATCCACGTAAATCAGCAAACTCACTATCCCCAATTGCTACTTTTGTGCCGGTTTGAGCGGCGGCTTTGCGTGCTTTCTTCAACCGCTTTTTCCTTCTTCGACGTCGGATAAACAAAGCCAGAAGTGCAATGACAAAAGTCGGGTAAACCCAAAATTGTAACAGGAGATATAACCATGACACCTTTACCCTAAACGAGATTGTATCATCATATTCACCAACCGGGAAGTTGTAGGTTAACTTTTGCCGGCCACCCTCGTTGGTTATGGTAAGAAGACCGGCGCTCTCCTCAACATCCTCGATGGTTATCCCACGCGGGAGGATTATTGAGACGGGCCCATTGAGTGAAAACTCGACGTCTTCGGCAATCGAGGTATTACCGCTGAATGAAAAAGAAGTTGATTCTGCTTCTGGACTTGGGTAGGTAATTCCACTACCAGAAACCACGCTGTTTGAAAGCGATGAACCAAGCAACTCAGCGGCAGAAACTAATGGATTTACGACGAGGCCGCGGAATGCATTAGCGAAGAAATTAAGCTCTAGACTACTGGTATTACCTTCGAGTAACTCACCTATGTTGCCATCTAAATCAAGTTTAAATTCAACTTCTGGTATTTTCACACTCAACGTTATTGGATCGTCATCCCCTATGTCTTGGTCAAGTCCACCCAAACCGTCTACTTTCGTCCTTATCTGAAAACCGCTTAAGTCGACTCTTCCGAAAGGAGAGTCTTCTTGATTAGGAATATCAGCACCACTTTGATGGATATAGTCAGTAATCATCTCACCAATATCAACCGAGAAATCACTCAAGCCTTCAGGGGTGAATAATAATGAAAGATTTGTGTCGCAAACTGAATAATCTTGGTCATCGCGACAGATATTTCCAATGTCATCGAAGGTTTTCGGCTCAGCTAATCGGCTGGCTAAATCTAATCCAAGACGCAGTAAATCAACTGGTGCTGCTTCGAAATTCACTCTGGTTGTATCACCCTGATCAATTTCATCAAGTGGTACCAGCACCCGATATATCGATACCTCGGCGTCAAGCGCAAAATCCAATGATACAGATTGTGACCATTCATTAATTCTGAAGGCTGACACATCTAATTCCATAGTGCTGGTTATGCAGGTACGCTGGACCGTTGTGCAAATGATGTTTGCATCATCATCCTTGATGTTAGTGCGCCAGTCATAAGGATCAGTTCCAGCCAGAGAGATATCCATATCCTCGGTTGCGCCGAGGCTTTTCTCAAAGGTCAAACGGTCGTCGCCATCAATAGTTTTCACCCAATTAGGTAAAATAATTTCCAAAGTCAATTCAGACGGCGGTAAACTATCTGGGATTACTGAATCAAGAAAATCACCGGGTAACACCGTTTCAATCGAAATGCCACTGTTGAATAAATCTCTAAGATCGCTTTCTTGGATTACATCAACATACTCGGCCAAATCACCAGTGCCGAAATTATTTTTCAGGATTTGAACCAGGCTGGCTGAGAATGGTTGACTGGTGGAGCGTAAAAATACCGGGTATTGATTACTCATTGCAGTCGGCCCTTGTAAGCAGTAGTGTAAATCAAAGGAGAATGGATTGTCTTCTGTGCAGTCGGTTCCATGGACATAATTCAGACCACCAGCGGTCCCAAGACCGTCGGATAAGGCATCGTTTACCCAGTAAATATCATTCATAGTGATAAGCCCCTGGCTCCCGACAGCTTCAGAGATGCCCGCTGCGATATCGTTGATTGGGAACGCATCGGTAAAAGCGTCTAGAGGAACAATTCCGTTGTGATAAGCAAGCCGAATGCCGTCTGATGTGACCAGTGGGAGTGTCGCTGAATCCGAGATATTGAGTAATGATACACCCCAGTCATCCATCAAGTCACCATCAAGATGACTGATTCCGGCAACGAAGTCAATACTCGCAGCAGATTCGTCCCGCAGATCCAGAGTAACACTGAGGTCGATTGCTTTTGCATCATCTGGGATGAACACAGTATTCGTGTTGTCAGAGCCGTTCCTGTGTTCTAACTTTACTGAGATTGGGGTTTCAACATCATCACCGCTAGTGGCTTCCAACAAGTTCACCTCCCACTGACCTACCGCATAATCGGTTCCGCCAATCGCACCAAGATTACCACCACCACCCACTTGGGTTATGTTTGCATAATCGGGAGGAGAGAATGTGTAGTAACCAATCGACCCGGGGGTAGTTAAGAGAGTAAAGTCGGTCTCAATCTCAGCACCCATAATAAGCATCCCCTTGAACGCTTTTTCGAGGTCTAAACTCCCTGTTGACCCAATACTAAAATCTGTGTCAATGAGGTTCAACTCAAGTGTTGACGATAAGCAAATAGGCGGTTGGAAGGCATTATTTATTGCGGCATTTTCTGCGCCATACACTGAATCTGTCGCACTATCGCTCGAACATTCGTGTATTTGCCCGCCCTGATTTATTTCCTCTGCATAACCACTTGTTTGGTTTTCAACGACCCCTATCGCAGCCAGTGCGGTTTCAACCCCACTGTCAAATTCATACAATAACCGCTCTCCAATCGTTTGTGTGTTTTGACCGAAATCTTCGTCGAGATAATGTCGCAACAAATCTGCTGGAGCGCCATCGTCTGACTCTATCCCATCATTTTGCAGTTCATTATTTACCAGACTGTTAAAATCCAGTTTACCCCGGTCAAACTCATGGATTGCCCAAACTATGCTCAATTCAATGGTGTTAGTATCTGCAAGTTTGAAATCATATGTCGCGTTAATCCAATCTTTGTGATTTTGCGTCATATCGTGGTCCGAATTATAATCATCACAGAATCCACCGTCACAACTATTCATGCCGCCAGAAGCAGCAGCAAATGGCACAAAAATATGCATAGTTAGTAGCAGAACGGCCAATAATATCAGCACTTTTTGCCTATGGTGAGTATTCCTGTATCCACCCGCCATGTGTGATGCTATGACAGTGACATTGAAATTCATTCCCCTCGTGGAATTATCATGACTGATGGAGTAAATCATCAATCAGGTGTTTTATCTCTGGTTGTTGACAAAAGTATCGCCTCTTCTGTCCAGCAAAAATTACTCGATTCGGATTTAGTAAACAGTGATTATAGAACTACTAATTTGAGGCAACGAATCGCCATCCCCATTGTCGAAAAGGAAGTTGTAATGGGCTTGGAGTGGTTCGATGAGAGTAAACACCAAATCAGCATAATAGATTTAGATTCCAACCC
>DUKK01000205.1:0-5731 GCA_013329355.1 Candidatus Poseidoniaceae archaeon
CCTAATAGTTGCAATTTAACCCGCGGCGGGGCTATTCTCTTCCATTCTGAATTGCACGATTAGTGATAACCAAGTCACTAATATGACCAATTGCAACCACCACAGCGAGTCTCCTAACTGCGTTATGAGCCAAAGTCCGAGATAAAACAAGGCGATGCATGCTGCAAGTCCTGTCGCGAATAACGGGGCAATTTTTGGTTGCGGATGTAGGAAACTATAGACGAAAAATCCTGGCCCAAAATAGGCCAATACATATGCAAAGGAGATGTAAGCAATACCGATTAGGAGGCCAAAAATAGCAAATTCTGCAACCAGGTCTGGTTTGACCATCAGTAAGTCGAAACCTAAAAAAACCGCGGAAAAATTATGCATAATTTGTTCATGATAAAGGAACATATGGCTGTGAGAATTATTATTGGTAATCATGTTTGGTAGGATTACGTATCTGACGACTGTGGCAGTCAGAAACGCCATTGAGATACCCATGCAAAACAAAACTGTTTGGAAGGAGATAAGCCAAGATATTGATGATGCATCAAAAATAAAGCGTAGTTGATTGATGCTTGACAATAGGAAAAATCCTGTGCAAGTTAACAATGTCCACGAAGAGAACGTGACGAATTTTTGAATTCCTATCGGGTGTAGTAAGACGTCCTCATTACCCTCTAATCGAACAACATGCATGTTTGCGGGACCCGACCGAAACATGTAGATAATGGCGTAAACACAGAATCCACAGCAAATCATGCGATACAACAACGCGATTATTGATGAATTAGAGAAACTCTCTGAGTTTTCAGCCACTTTTTGCCAAACATCTGACAGTAGCAGGTAGATTATGATCAGTATTGACACTGAGACAATTGTCGCTATGGTCACTTTGGTATAATCATCCTCTATACCGCTGGCCTCACCCATGGTGCCGCTTGTTGGAATAAGTTCTAAAAAATGTAGTATCCTTTTGCAATAATTTGTAATTAGGACAGGATTGCGTCGACTAGCGGCGCAATGGTCTTACCATGGGCAAACGGCGAGACCACATCCGCGGCCTGTGAAACATATGCAAAAGCACCTCCAACGGCTACGGACCACCCGGCAATTTCAAACATAGATAGATCATTTGGCGCATCACCAACGCACAGTAAATCTGCAGCCCTCATCCCCATTCTTTCAAGAATAATCTTCAGACCGGAACCCTTGGACAATTGCGGTTCCATCAGATGAATTGCAAAACCGGTTCTAATAACAGAGAGGTGTGACCACTTGCTTTCGCTTATCAATTGAGTAATCTTTTCGAGATCTTCATCAGCAGCAAGACACCATTCACTTTCTCGCCATTGATTTGTTTCTATGCCTTCCCAGTTTAAACCTTCAATTTTTGTTGCCAACCATTGAGCCGCGGCTTTGGCCTCACTTCCGTCAGCACGGTAATTTGTTTCGCCCCAATCAGGGTGCCATAAAACACCCCCATTCTCACAACAAATCGGGCCACTGAGGTTTAAAAAACGCCATAGACCATAGGTGATTGCTCGCACGTTGCCAGTTGCTAGAATAACTGGGATTCCGGCATCCTCCAGCCTTTGTAAGGCGTCAATTACGGTTGGTTCAATAAGTTTATTTTCATTTGTCAGTGTCCCATCAATGTCGACTGCAACCACTTTTGGCTTCCAGTCATCGGGAAGCCATCTCATGAACTTACCCAAAGAGACAAATGACATCAATTTTCCCGTATAAGCAAGCCAGCACTCAATGCTATAATTCATGAACATTGACAGCAAGCAATAATCATGGCGGATAAGGATGATACCGAATCATTCCTATCGCTAGAGGATGATAATCCACAGTCATCAAGAAAAAAAAGCAAGGATAAAACCAAGCCGCCAACAAAAGCAGTTGCGACAGATAATCAGGAAGTTCTCGATGCTGAAATAATTGATACAACCGTAGTTGAACAGGCTGGAGGGCAGTATCTAGTTGAGTGGCCATTAATAGGTATGGACTGCCCTGATTGTGCCTCAAAAGCAATGCGCGGTTTATCTCATCTAAAACAAGTTGTTGACCCGGAGATTTCAGCAACGGCTGGCGAAATAAAACTAACCGTAGACTTAGACCAGGGGTTGCTGTCTCAAGTCTCAACCGTGATGAAGTCGCTCGGTCATCCGCCAAATGTGCCGCTTAACTTGCTTTCATCAGCGAAACCAGAAGCAATTGCCAGACGCAACAACATCGCAAAGAAAGACGTCAAAAGATTACTCATGCGTCAGCCCGGAATTTTGGATGTTGAGATTACAAAAGATGATGAGATATTGTTACAGCTAGTTCCTGCACCACGCAAAGAACTTCGCAACCTGCGCAATAGTTCTCTTGAACAGATTACGGGCATTGAGCCAAAGTTTACCGAGGCATCAACCACACGACTTAGGCCTGACCAGTGGCGATTGTTTGGCGGAGCAATAGCAATTCCAATACTACTCATAATTTTCATTGGAGAATTTCTAGCTTGGTCACCGATCGTTATTGGGCTTATCGGTGCCTATGGTGTGATGGTTGGTGGTTTGCAAATGTTTCATGAGGCTGTGGCCAGTTTACTATCTAAACAAATGGGTTTTCAGGTGTTAACCAGTATCGCAGTGATTGGTGCGTCGATTCTCGGGATGTGGGAGGAAGCGTTGATGGTGGTTATTCTTGTGGCTATAGCTGGCCATCTTGAGACTAGTGCTTTAGAAAATGCCCGTGAGTTAATGCAAGGCGGTCTGGATAGAATACCCAGGACCGCACGACGTGTTACTAACCCTGGGATTAAATTCAGTAGCGTGAACAAGCTTAGTACTTTTACCGTTCAGCAACCGACTGCGTTGGTTCAACCGGTTCACAATCATCATGACAGTCCTCCAGAAGAGCGTGAAGTTATCTCACTGGATTTGGTCAATGTCGGCGACATTTTGGAAATAAGAAGCGGCGAACTGATTCCCGCTGATGGGGTCATTGTTGACGGATTTGGTGCCTTGGATAAGGCACCGCTTACCGGGGAATCAGTTCCTATTGAAGTGGCTGAAGGTGACGAGTTGAATGCAGGTTTAATTCTCTCACGAGGACCAGTTTTACTTGAAGTAAACGCTGTTGGTGATAACACAAGACTGTCTGGCCTTATCGACGCAGTACACAGCTTCAAAGAACAAAAGGCACCTATTCAGAATCAGATTGAGAAGTTTACCGCCGTATGGGTTCCAATCGTTTTGTTTGGAGCTCTAGCAGTGTGGTATTTCATGTTTCCAACGAGTAACTGGAAAATAATTCTACTGCTTTGGGTAGTTGCGTGCCCTTGTGCGTTACTGTTGGCTGCCGCAATGCCACACGCTGCAGCGCTCAGTCGAGCGTCAAGAATGGGGGCAATTGTCCGAGGGGGCAGCATCTTAGAAAAACTGTCCAAGGTTAACCATGTATTACTAGATAAAACCGGTACTCTAACATCTGGCAAACCGAAGATTGGCTCGGTAACCATCGCTAAAGGGCGACAAAGAAAAGCCACTCTGGCGCTTGCTGGCGGATTAGAGAAGCGCTCTTCACACCCTTATGCGACTGCTGTTTTGGAATATCTAGATAGTGAGTCAATTAGTCCTTCTGCGGTGGCCGGTATAACAGATATTGAGGCTGGAGTTAAGGGTATCTCCAGTGGTAAAGAAGTACTGTTTATCAGGGCAGATATTACCAACAGGCACAACATAACGGTGTCAGATGACCTTGTTGAGGCAATACAACAGGCAAAATCTCAAGGCTATGGTGCCAGCATCCTAACCAGAGATTCGCAGGCAATTGCGTTATTTACTTTCATCCACGATGACACAAGGGAGGGTAGTAAGGAGTTGATTCAAGGCTTCGTTGAGCGGGGAATAAGTGTTGAAATTATCTCTGGTGACTCTCAATCCTCGGTAACCGCCTTCGCCAATACTGTAGGGCTACCAGAAACATCGGCACTCGGTGGTCTGTCACCAGAAGACAAGGTTAGATGGGTTGAAGACCGCTCAAAGAGCCATGTCACAATGATGGTCGGTGACGGCTTCAATGACTCAGCAGCGCTTGCTGTTGCTGATGTTGGGATTGCCGTTGGCACGGGAGAATCAGTCAATATGGATGCAGCAGACATAATGTTCCCGGGGGACGCGCCAAAAATGTTAGTCGACTTATACGATTTGTCGGTGGATATGAATAGAGCCTTAATTGGTAATATTGTCATGTCTGTATCGATAACCCTTATTCTAGTAATTTCGGTGATCAATCAGTTCTACGATCAACTGTGGGTCGGTGTCCTCATTCATGAGGGGTCAGTATTACTGGTAATTTTCAACGGTGCAAGACTTTCAGGGCGTGGCAATATGCTTTCAATGCTGTTTATCACTTTGAAGAATTTATGGTTGGATATTGTTCAATTGGTTAGACAACTCAAAGAGCATTACTCGAGCAGCAAACCGACAAACCTAGTTTTGCCCAACCAAAATCACGCGACATCTTAAACCATAGTGGCATCTATCCCATATCGGTGCGGGGATGAGTCGAGTAAGAGCAGACCCGATTACCGCCGCACTTGCTCATCCGACCCGCAGAAGTTTGTATATATCGTTGAGTGATGTCGCAGAAATGAGCACTGTCCAACTACAAGATGTGGTTGATGTTGACCGCTACAATCTATATCACCACCTCAAAAAATTAGCTGCACTTGGTTTGATTGAAAACCATCGAGACGTAGGTCGGGCACGCTGGTGGAAGGTTGCTAACACAGTCATTTTACCAGAGATACTTGCGGTTAGTGAAAGTCACCTAAGGCCCCCATCGCGCCACACAGAATCCGTAGATTTAAACCAGCAAAACACCCATATGATTTCGTTAGAGGGGTCAAGAGACCGGGTGGGTGCTAAATTGTTACTGGAGAAACTAGCTGAGGAGTTAGGCATCAAACTAGACCTGCCGTGGAATTTTGTCCCTGAGAAAATTGCTTTGATTGGCGAAGAATAAGTGATAAAATGAGCGAAGAACTATTTGTCGAATCTAGGATTTCACCACCCGCCTTATCTTGTCCAAAATGTGATGAGATGTTGCCGCAAAAACTCGGAGAAGTTCAGTGCCAAAGCTGTTCTGCGAGAGTAAATATCGAACATGAGGGGACCCGCAAACAATGGGTTCAAGAGAAAGTTAGTTGTCCTGGCTGCGAAAAAGTGCTTATCGTTGGTGTTGACTCGAGACCAGCCAATCTCCAGTGTGTCGCATGTGATTGTCAATTCACCGTTAAACCTAATATTCCAAAAGTCGAAGTTGACTGTCCAGCGTGCAATCGTCGGCTAAGGATGAAAAAGAAGCCAGGAAGGAGAGAAGTTGACTGTCCAGCTTGTGACAAGATTTTGGTCGTCCAGTTTTAGCGCTTAATCTCTAATATGGAACCAGAAATTAACTGGCTAAAACGCTGTCTGATAAGCCAAAATCATCGCGCTCCTTATGTATGATTAGAAGCGGATAAGTAAGCGGATGGGCAGTATGAGTGCGAGCGATAGCAAGCAGGGGACCTCTCTTGAGTCAACTCGTGGCACTCGAAATAACAGTGACAAGTTATCGCTATCCGCACTACGCTCACAGTTTACTAAAAGCGCAACTTCCTCTCTATCCCAAAGCGAAATGACAAGCGCAAGATTCCGCAACGAAGAGCGGCTGAGGTCTGATCTCAGGCGTGAGCGAAGGCTAC
>DUKK01000205.1:6035-7329 GCA_013329355.1 Candidatus Poseidoniaceae archaeon
AGGCGTGAGCGAAGGCTGCGCCAACAAGCCATTAACGAGCGCGTCATTGCAATGCAAGACAATCTAGCAAAAGATATGGCAGTGCAGCATGAATTAACCCTTGATGCACTGGAAAGAGAACTGCGCGAGCAGATGGAATCTGAACTTGCTGAGATGGAAAAAGATGCGTTAATCAAAGAGGAATCAAAATTACGCTCTGAATACGAGGTTCGGTTAAATCGTAAGATTGAGACCTTGCAAGAACAGTTTGAAATCGAGCAGGATATTAAAATCCAAGAACACAAAGAGCAGACTAAGCAACAAATCGAGGTAGAATTACAGAAAGAGCACAAGCAGCGGTTGGATATTCAAAAAGAGCGAATTGCCCTAGAATTTAACCAACATTTACAGCACCGAATTCGTGAGATGGAAGCGACTCTCTCTGAAGAGATGGAAACGCGCTTTAAGGACTTGGAAGCCCATGAACTTAGCAGACTTGAGGAAAGCCACGCGGCAAAACTATCTGAACGCGAAGAACAACTAAGACGCGGCATCCGGACCAGATTGGAACAACAACTCAGAGCACGGCTTAAGCAACGCGAAACCCGCCTGAAGTCAGAGTATGACCGCCGAAGTCTGCGCCTTGAAGAGGACATTGCTCAACAAATTCAGGTAGAATTAGAGTCTCGATTACGCCAGGAAACTGAGGATCTTGAAGACCAAATGCGTGAAGACGTTGAACTAGCGATTGCTCGAAGAAAAGACGAGCTCAGGGTTGAAATAGAAAACCAACTAGAATCTAGACATACTGAGCGCCTATCAGACCGAAAATCAAGACTCCGAGAAAAATATGATATCACTTTCTCTAAAGCTGTTGATGACATTTCAAAAACCCTCAAGCAAGATATTGAAACCGAGCTAGAGAAGCGAATGGAATCCGAGTATACCAGTTACCGTAGTGCCAGAGAAGCCGAAATACAAAACCGCCTAGCTAGATTCCGCTATGACCGAGAAAATGAGTTGCGAGAACAGCTGGAGGAACAATATGACTCCAAGAAGACTGAGTGGGCCGAACGTCTAGAATTAGAATTCCAATCTCGTGAAGCTGCGGCTCGTAAGGCAATAATGTCAGAAATCGACGCTGGCTTGAGAAATGAACGTCTCACCTTTGAGACCCATCTTGAATTACTGAAAGAAGAAACCGCCCTAGAACTCGAAGTCAATATGGAAGACCGACTCGAGGAGTTCAAGCAACGTAAAGAGGAGGAAGTTGCATCACAGCTCGAGCGACAATTGGACAAGCGCGAGGAAATCA
>DUKK01000142.1 GCA_013329355.1 Candidatus Poseidoniaceae archaeon
CTGACGGCGACGGCTATGGCGATAATATAGATGGCATTAATGGTGACTTATTCCCTAATAATCCAGAACAGCATCAAGATTCTGATAATGATGGTTATGGTGATAATAAAAATGGCGATCAGGGCGATTTATTTCCCAACAACAGTGAGCAATGGGCCGACTCGGATAGCGATGGCTACGGAGACAATTCAGACGGTCTGATGGGTGATCAATTTATCGAAGACCCAACGCAGTGGAATGATACTGACGGCGACGGCTATGGCGATAATCCACAAGGTAACTCACCAGACTCATGTCCTAATGTTGCAGGCTTCTCGAAATTAGACCGTTTTGGTTGTTTAGACTCGGATTTTGATTTTTATTCTAATCCAGACGCTGATTTTACCATTGCTGATGGTGCTGATGCTCTGCCAACTGACGGGACTCAATGGTTGGACCTTGACGGCGATGGCTATGGTGACAACTCAGCACCAGCCAACAATCCTGATTCATGCCCTTCGGTAGCTGGTAACTCCACGCAGGAGATTCGACTAGATGGCGCTATCATTGTCAAATTAGGTTGCCTTGACACAGACGGTGATTCATTCGATGATCTGAGTGACGAATTCCCCAATGATTCTACAGAGTGGTTCGACGCTGACGGCGACACCGTAGGGTCTAATACTGATTATGACGATTCAGAACCGCTGATAACTACCGAAGAAGACTATTGTAAAATCTCTGGAAATCAATCCAATGCATGTAAATCGTGGAATGATTTGGATTATCAAGAATATCTAAACCGGGACAAAACCGCTGGAGAGAACGACCTTTCATACTCTGCTTGGCTGGCTCAGGAACAGGCAGGATTACTAGATGAGGACGATGGCCTGATGTCGGATATCAAAGACGTCGCAATAGTCGGTGGCGGTATTTTTGTTGTTGTTACCGCCCTAATCTTAGTGGGTAGTTTCATCCTCAAGCGTCGAAAATTAAGTGCTCTAGTTAAGCGCTACGGCGTTCCATTTCAACCCAAGGATGACAACACTGCAAATCAGGAAGCTCTTGAAGGAACCGCAGGATTATCCGCAACTGGTGGAATTGAAGCGGATGAGTCGTGGGATGATGAGGTTGCAGCAATGGACTTCACCGACAAACAGGAAGATGTTGAAGAAACAGCAGCAAGCATCGTATCGGCAGATGATTTGTATGACGATGACACAGATATGAGCGAACTTGCCGGTATTGATATTGCAGCTAGCGAAACCTCAGAGGCCGATATGTCAGCAATGCTACAGGAAGATTCTGAGCCAGTTATTGAAGAAAAGCCTAGTAACCCACCCCCACTACCGGAAGCAGGTCTGCCTGAGGGCTGGACTATGGAACAATGGGAATGGTACGGTCATGAGTGGCTAGCCAAGTTTGGCAATCAGTGATTACTTCCAAACTATCGGCAATGAACCCTTCAATCTGCCTAATTCTTCACCGCTGTAAAGTGGTTTTCCATCCTCAACAATGGTATTCATGATGAGCCATAGAACTGCGTTCCAGGATTTGGATTTGGCAAATAATTCGATGTAGCCGGCGTTCGCCGCATCGAGTAACTGGCCTTCAGCTGTATTTTGGTCGAATAACGCTCTAATTAGGTTGTTAGTATCGAATAAGTATCCCTTAGGACGCCATTCCATCACTGAATCACACCCTAAACGGTGAGAGATTCAGGCGGTCGACTAAATGTTCAACATCGACATCAGCGACGGCTTTCATGCGCTCCCTAAGGTTTTCAATTTCACCATTCATTTTAGTTATTTTATGGGCCCTGATTAGGTCATTGAGGAATTCGTTCACGCTTTTGTATCCGCTCAGGGTTCGCAGAGTGTTTAGCTGTCTACGAACCTCATAACTCACGCTAATTGATGTCATACCTTCCGCTGTCATGCCTTATCCCATTGTGAGTGCAAACAAAGGAATACTTAACCTACGCGAAAGAATGTAATTCCGTGGTGGCGTTTTTGTTAGTAAACCGCACCAGTCAGTTATCGATTTTTATCGATCAATAGTCGTGGTTGCTCATTGACACCAAACTCTCTCCGCATGGCCATCACACGCTGGTGAAACTCTTTAGCAAGCGTCCAGTATTCCAGTGATCCGGCTCCAGCGCCAGAATTTGTTGGCTTGTTTAGCAATACGGTTGGAGCGCCTGACCATGGTGCTTCGGCAACTTTGACTAGCCTTCTGACGGTGGTTTTGAACAATTTTTTTGGCATTTTAGCATTCACTTGATCACAGACATGACGGCTGAGTTTTGAGCGAGCATCCACCATTGTCATGGCAACGCCAAAAATTTTCAGGTTACGATTAATCCTTCGCTGAATCATCTTAATCGAGTTCATCAGCATACTGAAACCTTCCAAAGCGTAGTATTCCGCTTGAACAGGGACCATAACCCAATTTGCTGCACACATTGCGTTGATTGACAGCAGGCCAAGCGATGGGGGGGTGTCAATGATGATATAATCGAATTTATCGATTATTGGCGACAAAGCTTCTCTTAGTCTGGTTTCTCTGCCGATTTTGTGGCTTAATTCAATCTCAGCTCCCGAAAGATGAATGTCGCTAGGTAATAACCATAGATTGTCTACAGTGAGGTTCTCTGGCGCTGCCTTACCGCCATTTCTCATACTCCACGCTTCTTGCATACTTTCTGTCAATGCCTTGGGCGAGATTAGATATTCGTCCATCAGTGGTAACTCTTCTCCCGAATCATTAGTGAGTAAATCGTATGCTGTACGCTTGACCTTTTTCTTTTCAACCCCGAAGGAAGTAGCGCAGTTACCTTGGGGGTCTAAATCAATCAACAAGACCTTAGCGGGTGGTAACTTTTGCCGCTTAGAACCCTTGGATAGTGCGGCAGCGAGGTTTACCGCAGTGGTGGTCTTTGCACATCCGCCCTTTTGATTGGCGACAGCGACGACCATTTTGTAAGGATTCATATGCTACAACTCTCGGATATTAGGAGGCACGGGAGGACTCCCCTTTCAATGCAAGGTAGGATTCAACATTCATCACATTGGTTGTATGACAGGAACTGGGACCTCGGATAGAATCTTTCTGACTATGTGCATACCTGTTATCCCGCGTATTTTTGCTTCCGGCTTCATATTTATCCTGTGTGAAATTATTTGCAATGCAATGCCTTTGATATCATCTGGTATTACATAATTTCTACCAGCAATTGCTGCGGCGGCTCTGCCGGTTTTGAACAGTGATTGGCTAGCACGGGGTGATGCGCCATTGATTACCCGGTGGTCTTCTCTCGTGCGCTGAACAATTTCCACAATGTATGAAAGAATCGCTGGGTCAACGTGAACTGTTTCTAGGGCTTTTTGCATTGCAACGACCTTCTTTGGTGAAGTTACTTGCTCGACATCATGGTTATCTTTACCTCGGAGTTTTCTCCTAGCAAGGATGGCTTTTTCTTCAGAACGGTCGGGGTAGCCCATTGACATCTTCATTAAGAAACGGTCCATTTGAGCTTCGGGTAGCGGATAGGTTCCTTCTTGCTCAATCGGATTTTGAGTTGCTAAAACAACGAATGGCGCCGGCAATTTGTGAGTAATTCCTTCAATTGTTACTTGCTTCTCCTCCATGGCTTCAAGCAGTGCAGCTTGGGTTTTTGGCGGGGCTCGGTTAATCTCATCAGCAAGTAGAATATTTGAGAATAACGGACCCGCTCTAAGTTTAAATTCACCCGATTTTTGATCATACATGTAGGTGCCCATGATATCAGATGGTAGTAGGTCGGGAGTAAACTGAACTCGCTTGAATTTACAGCCAAGAGCCCTAGCGAATGTATTTGCTAGCAAGGTTTTTGCCAATCCCGGAAAGTCTTCAAGCAGCATGTTGCCGTTTGACAATATACCCACGGTTACTCTTCGCAAGTTTTCATTTTTCCCAATAATTACTTTACTTACCTCGCCCATCAAACTGTTGGATATTGCTGAAACGGTGCCAATCAAATCTTGTCCACCAGTGGGTGCTGGCATGCCTGCGTTAGGGGAGAATCCTGCTTCCATAATTGCAACTCCTTACAAGCAACAACCAAAACATACCATATATGAATGTGAGGTTGAGTTATGTCATCATGTATCATCAATAAATTCGATTACCTGCCCCAAAAGTGGTCGTCTCTGCGATGTAATCTAATCAGTTCATCTAGTATTTCCTGTTCAATAGGATCGAGTTCCAGTTTTTTCAGTCGTTTGGCGTGGGATGCGGGAACATCGACATAGAATTCGTCAAGTTCTTCGATATGGCGGCCGACTGTTGGTCCTTGAATTGCCACCGCAACCTCATCACCCTGACTAGCTTCTCTGACGTCTTCTGAACTTCTTGTTCTCAGGCTTTTGACTTGGCCGACGGGAGTTCCGTCTAATTTCATCAATTTTTGACCGATATGTATCCTTCCGCCTACTACGCGCATACCAACGATCGCGGGGTTTTTGGCTCTGAAGGTGTGGTCCTTCAGATATAGCAGTCTTCCGGGATATACCAGTGATTCTCTTTGCGCAGCCTCAATTTCTGCTTGTTTAGCGTCTCGCCATTGTTCGAACTCATCAATGATATGATAAATTATTGAACCGCTGAAGAACGCGATTTCTGAGTCATCCCTTGATAATTCATCAACAACCTCGGTATTTGGTTTGGTTGAAAAGCCGAGAATAGCTTGGTTAAGCGGGTCTTGAATTGATTTTGCCATAAGGATGTCTTTTTTGTTAACTGGTCCAACTGTGGCCTGTCTTACGGGTATTTTTAATTTGAATAATTCAAATGCCAAAGCCTCCAGCCCACCAACGGTATCAGCCTTGATTACAACCCCATCTTTCTCCTCGACTGCACCTTCGCATTTGCCGTTCTGACAATTAGCAACAAAGTCGACTCGCGGTGAGACTTGCTTGCAAACTGAGCACATTATCGGCATTTTATCGTAAATTCCTCGCCATTCTTCTCGAATGGATTGCTCGGCATCAGCTATTTGTTCGGATGTGTTTGCTAAATGTAGTGTTGTTCCGGCGATTGCTTGTTCAAGTCTTGGCGCTACTATCTTCACACCACAAGCAGCCTGAATTTCAGGAAAATTTTCCCACCTTTTGCCTGCATCGCGCATTTCTGACATCCCGCGTGGCCGTTTCAGGCCCTTAATGTGGGTAGAAAAGGCTCCATCACTAGAAGCCAGCATAATTTTGTCACCAATTTTTAAACTACCTCGATAGAGAATGACATCGATGGTTTTACCCATGCCTACCTCATCTCGCATTTCTAAAACTGTGCCCATTGCCGGGCCAATAGTATCAGTCAGTCTATCTTCTAGGAATCTTTCTGCTAGGCCGACACTGACGGCCAGTAAATCTTGTAGCCCCTCGCCTGCTTTTGCCGACATTGGGACCAGGGCAACATTTTGCCGGAAGTCTTTGATTCTATCATAGCGTTCGATATTGAATCCATGTTCGGAAAATTGGCCTACCATTTTCCAATATCTGTCGTCAAATAGAGATTTGACATCATCTCTTTGTGCAGCCATTGATTGAATGAACGAGCGTCCAGATTCACAGCGCCAGCCATGAATTCGATCGACTTTGTTAGCCGCAATAACGAACGGTGTTTTAGTCTCTTTAAGTGTGTTTAAACTTTCTATCGTTTGCGGCTGCAGTCCTTCCATGATATCGACTACAAGTACTGCAATATCTGCGACTGAGCCCCCTCGGTTTCGTAGGCTAACGAATGAGTGATGACCTGGGGTATCAATAAATAATAATCCCGGGGATTTGAATTCTTTACCGCCAAGCATAGCCTTACAGGTATCATTTAACACATCGGCTGGGACCTCTGTCGCCCCAATGTGTTGGGTTATACCACCGGCTTCGCGGTCCATGACACTCGCTTGGCGCTCGCTGCCAATCGAGCGTACTAGATCTAGCACGCTAGTTTTCCCGTGGTCGACGTGACCTAGCACTGAGACAATTGGCTGACGGTTTTCGCCACGTGCGTGGACTTCTTCACCCGCATCATCCTCAATTTCAGACATAACACGGCCTCCATGTTTATTGCCACTGTCGGATTGAATCACTCGTAAAACCATTTTGCGATGGTTTGGTCCCATTCCATTACCCCTTCTGGGAACCACAAACCGAGCTCAAATTCAGCGGTCTCGGGTGCGTCAGAGCCGTGAATCATATTGTATCCAATATCCATTCCGTAATCACCTCTAATGGTTCCTGGTGAAGCCTCTCGACCGTTTGTCGGTCCAATCAAATTCCTCGCTACGCTAATTGCATCACGTCCGGCCCAAGCCATACAGACAACAGGTCCAGACGTTACAAACTTGATGAGTCCTGGGAAAAATGGGCGCTCGGCATGAACAGCATAATGGGCCCTAGCAATTTCTTCAGACGGGACCATGGCTTTGAGTCCAACGAGTTTCAGTCCTTTCTGTTCAAATCTACCGATGATTTCGCCGATCAGTCCTCTCTGTACGCCGTCTGGCTTTACCATGACATATGTTGTTTCCACAATGTTCACCACCCATACCCAAAAATCACCCCTTTATCAGGGATGCGGAACTAATCACAACTCAATTATTGGATGCCGCCCTTAACAAAGTGGCGAGTCCATTTGACTTTCCGAGAGTTTCTGCCCAATTTGACCATATTTTTGCGAGCTTTTGAGTTCTTGAACCACATGATGCTACCGTCGCGTCGCACGAACATAATCCCGGTACCGGGTTCGATTTCCTCACCTGAAAAACTGCAAATTCTTCTTTCTGGCACTCAAATCACCTCGCATTTAGCTTTCTCGCCTCACGACCTGTATCACGAAGCATAAGAATATCGCCAACTCTAATCGGCCCAAGCACATTTCTGGTAATAATTCTACCAACGTCTCGTGGATTTGGTGCATCGTTGACTCGCACCTTAACTTGGGTTGCTTCACCGGTCATCCCAGTTCTACCAACTATTTCGACCACTTCTGCTGGCCAACCGCCTAGTTCTTCACTCATTCAATCAACTCCGAATTGTATCAGGCCTTGAGGCCTTTGATGAGTTCAACAACCTCTTGGTATTTTTCTTGCGCACCCTTATTGATTTCCATGATTGCGATGGAGGCTGTTTTGACGCCATTGGGCAATCCGGCCTCGTTGGCCAAGAATTCCTGTGAAGGAACGTAGCCGTAAGGGATGCCTTTTTCCTCACAAATTAGTGGAATATGGGCAAGCAGTTCTGGCGGATTAACATCCTCTGCCAATACAATGAACTGTGCGGTGCCTCTTTCGGCAGTCTTTGTCACTTCATTGCTTCCTTTCTTGATTCGTCCGTTGGAATTGGACTGAATCATTTCATAAATCTTGTCTGATACTTCTGTTGGGGTTTCAAATCGCACGTGTACACTCATCGGAATCTCTCCATCCTCATGTTAAGGGCAAGCATGCGCACAGCCTCAACAATATAAACGCGCCGGACAAAATAATACAACTAGTTTTGCTAATTTATTGACAAATTCATACTTTTCTGAGGATAAAATCGTTACACTGGAAGCGACTACTCCCATTCTAGGGTTCGATATAGTTGCTTCACCCCACGTGCCAGAGCAGGTCCGCCGGGAATGACATCGCGCGGATTCTTTAAGGAACTTGTAGCATGAACACCGTCTACATAACGAATCAATCTCGCAACTGCCCCTCCGGTGAATAGTCCATGAGAACATGCGGCGTGTACTTCTATCGCTCCTTGGGTCCTCAGGGCGTCAGCAGCTCGGCAAATGGTACCACCAGTAGCAATCATGTCATCGACGATTGCCACAACTTTTCCTTCAACATCGAGGTCTTTAGCTTGATGTATGATTGTATGTGCGTCGATTCGGGTTTTTTCGAGATAGGAAAACTGACAGTTTATTGCTGTAGCGACTTCCGAGGCTCGCTCGAAAGCACCTTTGTCGGGTGATAATATGAAATCTGGTTTGACATTCTTTGCTAGATGTTCGGCGAGTTCTGGCATTGCTGAAGTGAATGCTACTGGGACATCAAGATCATCCAACACTTGTGGAGCGTGTAAATCGAAAACTATGATTCCGTCACAACGAGATGCCAGTAGATTAGCTATTGCACGTGCGGATATTGCTTCGCCCGGCCTGAACCTTTTATCCTGTCGCGAATAACCGAAATATGGAATCGCCAGCAGTATTCCTGGACCGACATCATTGAGTGTTTGGGGACCAATTGCTCTTAAATTTTCAACATTACCTTGTCGCACATCATTTATTGCTTCTAGCATCAGAAGTGTTTCGATGATGCCCGAGTCAGGAAAGGT
>DUKK01000042.1:0-319 GCA_013329355.1 Candidatus Poseidoniaceae archaeon
TCATGATGACGACCATCATGAAGACGAGCACAACGGACATGATGACCATCATCATGACGACTTTGACGCCCAATCTATGGAAAATATGGGCGGGTTAGCTTCCAAAATGCCGCTTACCGCAACCGCAATGTTGGTTGGTTCTGCTTCGATTATGGGATTACCATTCATCGGCGGCTTCTGGTCCAAGGAGGGAATTATCGCTAATGCTTGGCGAGTAGCGCTCGATGACCCTCGGTTTTTCCTACCAGCGATGTGCGTTTTGATTGGCGCTGGTATGACTGGCTTCTACATGTCAAGGATGTGGCTCAAAACCTTTGCT
>DUKK01000042.1:633-11856 GCA_013329355.1 Candidatus Poseidoniaceae archaeon
CCTTTGCTGGCAAGCCGAAGACTGAGGTTGCTGCACATGTTGGACCTACTAATACCTGGATCAAAATTCCGTTGTTCATCCTGACTTTTGTCTCACTGTCAGCAATATTGTTTGCGGGCATGGGCTTTACTCACTGGGCACCAGACCCGGAGTATGGTCTGATGTCTAAAAAGAGCTTGATTGATGGTATTGTCTATGAAATCAATCATGCATTCGCTAACAGTAACACGTTCTTCTTCATCCTTACCTATATTGCCATCACCTTCGGTGCCATAGTTGGCCCCGGTCTTGCCTTGTCTTTGTATGGTGGTGATTTGGCTGAGGGCGAGACTGTCAAACCGTGGATGAAGCCAATAATCAGACTAAATGCTTGGGCGTTTGACCGGTTCAATTTCGACAACAAATCAGTTGCAGAATCTAGTTTATCAAAAGCCTTGGAAAATCGATTATATTTCGATCATTACTATGACATGGCGATGTTGAAACTTGTTGCCGGGTTCTCTGATAAGTCGGCGGAGACCGACAAGAATGTTGTTGACGGTGTGATTAAGAAGATTGAATCCGGTACTCAATCAATCTCCAAGGTTGTTAGATCTATGACAACGGGCTCAGCAAGAGATTACATCCTGATGGTATCTGTGGGTGCATTGGCGATCTTCTTCCTGATGTGGGGGGTGGCCTGAATGATTGACTGGATATCTATCCCTCTGGTAGCCTTCCCGTTAATCGCTAGTATGGTTTTGCTAGCATTTGTTGCTAATGGAACGGAACGGATGCGACAAAGGTTGGTGGCTCCAATCAGAATGGCCTGTTTGATTTTCTCTCTGGTGATGCTGACCATCACAACCGGTATGTTCTTCCGTTATTTTGGTGATGTGAGTTGGATGAATATTGCGTTTAATGATTATGAATATCACTTCATATATTCCTGGGTCGATACTTTAGGAATTCATTGGGCTGTCGGTTTGGATGCCTTGTCATTCCCGATGGTTTGGCTGACTACCTTCCTATTGCCGGTAACCATTATTGCCACTTGGAATGAAAAGTATGGCGCAACATACTTCCCATTACTACTGATGATGGGAGGTGCACTAATCGGGGTATTTGTCTCGCTCGACTTATTCATGTTCTATGTGTTCTGGGAATTAACGCTGATACCGATGTTTTTCCTGATTCTAAAGTGGGGTGGTAAAGATCGAAGATATGCGGCCCAGAAATTCTTCATCTACACATTTACTGCGTCAGTCATAATGCTTCTCGGTCTGATTACGCTTTATTTCCTGCAAGACCCCTACACACTCAATTATTCGGGCTCCATGACGGGCCGAAGTTTCTCAATTCCAGAACTCATCGATAATGCCAAAGCCGGCAATGTTGGAGATAATTGGTATCTAGGTGCTCAAATGCAGAAGATTCTTTTCGTTATGCTAATGATCGGGTTCCTTGTAAAATTACCAGCCGTTCCATTCCACACTTGGCTACCTGACGCTCACGTTCAAGCGCCAACAGGCGGATCGATGTTGTTGGCTGGTGTGATGTTGAAAATGGGTGCTTACGGCATGTTTAGGCTACCAATCAGCTTGTTTCCTCATGCCTTATACCATTTCCAATTAGCCCTGATGATTATTGGCATGGTCTCTCTTGTCTGGGGTGCTATAGTATGTCTGGGACAGACCAATCTCAAGAAAATGGTTGCTTACTCTTCGGTTTCTCATATGGGCGTGATTCTAATCGGTATCGCAACCATGCAACCAATGGGATGGGCTGCCGCACTCTTTATGATGTTTGCACACGGGATAATTAGCCCCATGCTATTCGCAGTCTGTGGTGCTTTCAAGCATCACTATCACAGTATGGAAATTGGGGCGATGCGAGGCATGGCTCGCCACTCGCCATGGTTGGCGACCTCAATGATGTTCGGTTGGATGGCATCTCTAGGTTTGCCCCTACTTGCCGGCTTTGTTGCTGAAATAATGATGCTTATTGCGCTCTGGCACATGATTTCTTTGGACGGCTGGAGTATTTGGTGGATGGTAGGTCCAGCATTGGTCCTGGCCTTAACAGCAGCCTACTATCTATGGTCGATGCAAAGAACTATTTTCGAGGGTGGTGAAACAGGCCAACCTCCAGAATATCTTATTGGAAAACCTGTTCCAGATATTTCAAATTCAGAAAAGTTTGCTATGCTTATTATGGCATTATTCACCATCCTGTTTGGTGTAATGCCGTGGATTGGATTAGACATGATGGACGATTGGACTAAGCAAGCGTTCGAGGGATTGATTATGTTTGTTGGCAAGGGGGGTGCTTGAGTTGTCTGAGATAAAGCATGTTGAACCATTTGCTGATGGCTTTATTTCGGCGCTTGGTCCGGAGATAATCATCTTTGTCGGTTTAATTCTGCTTATTATCGTGCCAAACTTAGGTAGTGGAACAGTTAGAATTCCTGGGACTCAATCGCGCGTCATGTGGTTGTTTGGCGGTAATCGATTTAGGTTGACCAGCAATCCAAAACTACCCGCATGGATTACCACCCTAACTCTTGGTGCAGCGTTTGTGCAAACAATGCTATCATTTCAAGACGGTGTTGATAGAACTGCAATAGTCACCGAAAGCGGCAAGCAGTTGATGTTAGTAAATGGCTTCAGTCGCGTCTTCGAATTAATATTCTTCGGCGCATTAACCCTTGCAGCATTTGCCTCAATGAACCGTTTGGAGGTCAAGGGAGTAGGACCAAGGCTTTCGACCGATGATTTGTACAACAATCGTCGGCAAGCAGATTTCTACATTCTCATGCTGACTTGCGGGCTTGGTATGTCTGTTGTTGCTTTAGCGCAGGACCTATTTGTCTTGTTTATCGGCCTAGAATTGGCGTCTTTCTCGACATATGTGTTGGTTGCCTTTTACAAAGAATCCAAGGCAGGAACAGAGGCAGGAATGAAGTACTTCATAGTCGGGTCTGTAGCTTCAGGCATCGGTTTGTATGGCCTATCGATGCTCTATCTTTGGGCAGGGTCGCTGCAGTTTGAGGTTCTTGCGAGTCAGTTTGCAATTGATGGTACAGAGCCCCTACCATTGATCGCAATGGGCTTTGTATTGGTCGGCTTTGGATTCAAAGTTAGCGCCGCACCTTTCCACTTTGCTGCACCAGATGCTTATGCCGGGGCGAGCAGCCCCGTAGCCGGAATACTGGCTACTGCCAGTAAAGCAATGGGAGTCATTCCCTTGCTCAGGATGCTACTCATTGTTGCTTCGCCAGAAGCATCTGAAGATGGCACAGTGTGGCTGACCCTGTTAGGAGTGCTATCGATAGTAACAATGACTTGGGGCAACATTGCGGCTCTGGGTAGCAAAAACCCTAAGCGGATGCTGGCTTACTCTTCCGTTGCTCACGCCGGCTACATGCTGGCTGCGATTACCGCCATTGGAGCGTGGAATTGGGATGCATCGCTAGCGGGTGATGGTGGCGAGGCAGCGGTTGCGGTCCTCACGGCCTTGATATTCCACTTGATTGTGTTAGTGGCATTCAAACTTGGTGCGTTTTTGGTTCTATCAATTCTTGAATCAGATGGGGACGCATCACGGCTCTCATCCCTTGGTGGCTTGGCCAAGCGGGAACCCTTCCTTGCTGTTGCCATGTTCATCTTCATGATATCCTTAGCAGGAGTGCCACCTCTGGCTGGGTTTGTTTCTAAGTTACTGGTGATTATGGGAATTGTCAAAGTTGCGGTTGGTGAGATTGGGGCGGAGATAATGGCCGGTGGTGACCTCGGATTGTCAGATGTCCACTGGGTTTGGTGGCTCGCCTTTGCTATGGTAATAAACTCGGCAATTTCGATGTATTACTATTTGAGAATAGGTGTTGTGATGTTCTTTGATGAAGCAGAGGAGGGTCGAACCGGACCATTGCCAACAGGCTGGCAGGTTAGATTCGCCGTGTTAGCGTGTTTAATGGCTACCCTGTTTTTGGGAGTCGCAGGTGACAAGTTACTCGAAATCTGTGAAGTTGCTGCTCAAAGCCTCAATTATGACTGGGATTAGGCCCTTAACTACTAGTGAATTCAATAAGGGATGTCAAGTAGGCCGCAATAGTGAGCCTCAATGGGTAGAAGACACGAAGAGAAGGTTGACGAGGAAGAACTAGCTCGTCTAGAGAACCCAGAGGACGGCTCCTCAGCAAAGATTCGTGTCAAAATGCCCAATCGCAGAATCAACGAGATGTTTGCTCTAGCCGACCAGATTCTGGGTGGCAGGAGAGTCTCAGTACTATGCGAGGATGGAGAAACCAGACTCGCTAGGATTCCAGGAAAAATGCGTCGTCGTCAATGGGTTAGAGAGGGCGATTTGATCATCGTTTGGCCGTGGGATTTTCAAGATTCAAAAGCTGATGTCAAGCATCGATACACCAAGACTCAATCAATGTATTTGTCAAGAAAAGGTGTCCTGCCTGACGATGTTGATGTCTTTGGCATGAACGTAACTCACGATGATGATGATGAACATGATGACATCTTTGGCGTTGTTGAAGAAGAGTCGGATGATGTCGATGACATGTTTAGTGACGACGGCGATAATGACGATGAAGTCGACGATATGTTTGCCAGCAATGACGATGATGAAGTCGACGATATGTTTGCTTCCTCAGATGATAATGAGCCAGAAACAGTAGAAGAAACCGCTGAGGAAGCCGTGGAAGAGTTCGTTCCCGTGGAGGAATACCCAGAGGCTGATGACAATGATGGCGATGATGATGACGACGTTGACATCGACTCATTGTTTGGTTAGATTAATGTCAGAGGTGGTCGATTGAAAGACCGAGGTAACGACTGGGACGAACTTGCTATCAACAAGAATCGTAATCGTCGAAAAAAGTCCAAACGCGGGAAATCTAAACACCTACATCAAGACGAAATTGATGCACGAGATTTTGTTGGATCATTAGAGAACTCTTCAGGAAAATATGACTGGATGAAGGAGAAGCGCTACAAATCAATATTTCGCGATATTGAGAATAAAATTCAGGGCGCAATGGGCAAGGGGCCGTTCGAGTGGGTAGATAGACGAGTATTCGATCAAGTATTCGATCGGTTAACCCTGATGTCGCTGTATAAGTTAATGAAAAACGAAGTAATTGATACAGTTGATTTCCCTGTCGCAAGGGGTAAAGAAGCTCATGTCTTCCACGGCACCGATCCTCAAGGGAAACCAATTGCCATCAAGATTTTTCATACTTCAAATGCGGTGTTCAAAAACCTCATGCAGTATATCGAGGGTGACCAAAGATTTGGCGGATTACGTCGACGCCATCGGGATTTAGTTGATATCTGGGTGCGCAAAGAACAACGGAACTTATCGCGACTAGCAAAGTGGGGATTAACTGTGCCGCAACCACTCGGTATCAACAAGAACGTCCTGGTTATGGAATATCTTGGTGACGAAACCTCACCATATCCTAAACTAAGAGAGGTCCTGGTTGAAAATCCCCAAGAAGTATACGATGAGTTACTGGAATTCTTAGCAGTATCATGGCAGAAAGCCAATCTCGTACACGGTGATTTTTCGCCGTTTAATATTCTGTGGAGCCCTAATGGGCCAGTTGTGATTGATGTCGGCCAAGCAGTTATCAAATCACATCCAAAAGCTCAGGAATTTCTAATCAGAGACGTTACTAGGTTGGTGGAATGGGCCAATAAAAATTCCATCGAAGTAGAATTAGCCGAGGCGATGTATGAAGTGTTGAACATGGATTTGAGTCATATTACGGAAGTCGACTGAATTACTCTTCTCCCCAAACAATGTTTTCATCGTCAGAGAGTTGCATCATTTCAGCAACCGCTGCCTCGTCTTGTGGATCCACTTGACTGACTCGCATTCGTCTGGAACGTCGATCGCTGACTTCAGACAACCCTGGAACTAAATCTTCGAAACCGCCACTGGTTGGGTCTTGCTGTTTTAATTCAATAGTTTCAAGCGAACGGCTGGACAACTTAGAGCGACGTCGGTCTTTTTCCAAATATCCAAGAACCGAACCATGCTCTGAGCCACCTGCTAACATTTCAATGGCCTGACGAGCTGCAAACAACCCTTCCTGTTCACCAATTATCACGACGGTCGATTTATAGATAGTAATCTCTGTATCGGTTAGGTTTTCTATGAGTCGACGGACTTTACCTTGGCTACCGATAATTCTAGACCGAATTTGTCGCTGCCGGTTCGATCTTTTACCAACAAAGTCCCTTAGGTCAACCATTTCGAAGAAATGCCGGTCATCAAAGAGTCTGATTGCGGCCTTGGGTGCCATTCCGCGACCAATGGCTTTGATCACATCTGGAAGTTTCATTGCCTTGACGGGATCATATGACCCGGCATCACCCCAATGGACCTCTACATCGCCAGTTTCAGAGTTAATGAATAGGTCTTCGCAACCGGCGGCTTCCCGAATGGACTTCACAGTAGCGCCTTTTGAACCAATCAGGACAGCAATTCTGTCCTTTGGCACACGAGGTAGTCCCTGTCGCATGGAAGTGCCGGAGTCTTCTTGCTTTTCAATCTCTTGTATCGCGTTGCACAAGCGATATGATGAGTCCAACTAGGATTATTGCTCCGAGTGGCGGCATGAACGATGGTGCGTTAATTATGCTACTCACTGACGCTCCAGTTACCACCATGTAATTTTCATTGTTCCCTTCATCGTATTCATCGATTACACCGGTGGGGTCGATTACCAATTTTAGATCGTATTGACCTTCACTTGGGACGATATATTGCCATGTCAGCAGCTCGGATTTATCAGTCATTGAGCCTGCGTCCAATGTTCTAGATTCGATAATGGTCCATGCCACTTCGGCTGAACGGTCAGCCGGAGCCGCTTCTAATCGCACGGTAATCGTGCCACCATAATTTTCGTTAACTTCCAAAAGCCCAGTCACGGTTATATTCCCAGTGCTATCACCAGGTTTGACAATTAGTCTATCGACATTAGTTGCAGTTAGGTTCCACTGGAAGTCGATGCTTGGTAACACTTGGTAGAACACGGGATCGGTTTGTATGCTGTTACCTGCGACATCAATAACCGTTGCTCGAAGCATCAAATATTGCCGTGATTTGGTCGCCCAACTCGACTGTGCAACAGTGGTATCTAGCCCGGAACTTAGGGATGGTTGCCAGGCTCCCGATAAGTCCGGTGTCTGTCCAAAACCATTTGAATCGAATCCATATTCAATATATGAATTTGTCAAATCTATTCCAGAGGTAAGATCGGTAGCAGAATATTGCACGTTGACAGTGCCAACCAGTGCAGTTGTTAATTCGTCTACCGACCAGTCACCCCTAAGCGGTGATTGGGTATCAACTTGAAGGGTAATTTGGCTAGTTGTTCCAATATTACCAACATTATCTGTTGCTCTTAGAGAGATGGTGTGGATACCATCGGGTAAAGTCAGCGTATGCGTGTCAACGGATATTTGTGTCCAACTGTTCTGATCTAAGCTAATTTCAGTATACGCAACCCCGCACCCGAGACCATCATCAACGGAGTTGATTAACCCGGTTAGAGTGACCGATGAGGAGGTTGACCAACCTGAACTTGAGCCGGTTGTCACCGAGCCAATAGTTGGACCAGTGCGGTCAATGCCAATGAACATGGTTTGAGTAGCAGTCAATCCCGAGTTGTCATAGACGGTCAATCTTGGATTCCATGTCCCTTCACTAAACCCTCCTGTGGACCAATCCCAGCCGTAATTGAGGTTTGATGGCCCATCATTTGTTGGTGTCCCAGGACCGGGGACATTAGCTAGGCTGGCACGTAGCAAATCATCATCACTTGCACTCCAGTCAAATTCTAGTGTAGCATCTGCTGTTATCGAAAACCACGCTCTATCTGAGGCACTGGTGCCGCTACCGTATTCGATATTGTTAACACTAAATTCAGTAATCACCGGAACTTGATTGGCGACCGAGAATGAAGGAGACAACGCAACTACTTCTTCCCCAGCGGTGGAATCGTAGGCAGTGGCTTTGAGTTGATAGGTTCCATTAGACAAGGTGGTCGTATCTAGGTATGTCACCCAAGGCGACGTAGATAGCGTTCCAATAGTAATCCAGTTGGTATTATCAGTCGAGATTTCGACATTTAGCGAATCAACTGTGTTGCTACCTGAGAGGGCAAATGACAGCGTATAAACACCTGTCAGGATTTGACCACTAGCCGGTCCGTTTGAGTAACTTATCGAGATATCAGAGTTAGAGTCAGATGATTGAGTAACATCACTGAGTTTGTTGATATTATTGACATCTTGTGGAATGCTAGCCATCAACACCACTAGGCACATTAATGCTGCTGTGTGGATTGCTCGCATGTTGAGTTCACATTAGCCGCGAGACTTGAATGCATCCCTTGATATTGGTGCATTTTGATGATTGGTAAATCAATACGTATCGCCGAGTGACGGTGATGCGCAATGCGTAGTTATCAGGATTAGATTAGAGATGGGTTCAAGTGCCTCATCACATGTCGACATATCCGATGGCACGCACTAGAGCGCTCATCTTGGCGCTGATTATGGCAACTATGGTTGCCACACCTCTGGGGGTATCAGCGTATGACAGCGGTGGAATCGAGGCATCCGAAACCCAGGTTGCTATGATTCCATCAACTGGACTGAATGTTGGCGATTCAGTCACTTTTTTTCTGACCTTGTCTAATACTCAGCAGGGTGAAGCGTTAAATGTCGGCTACGCGTTCTACAAAAATCAGTATAGCTCAGCGAATAAATTTGTCGAGAATGTAATCGATATACAGGGCGACTCATCGCAAACGGTTGAGGCAACTTGGGATGGGTTACTAGAGAGTGACGACAAGGTGTGGATTACCTTTGAATATCCACGAAACAGTGGTAATGAGGTGTCATTTTTTATTGAATTTGAGGTGACTGGCCTACCTAACTTACGGGTAATTCAGACTGAGCTAACACCGTCGTCGATGATTCATGCAGGGGATACAATTCAACTCTCTAGTTTGGTAAAGAATACTGGGTCCGAAACTGCGTCGAGTTCACAACTCGAAGTGAACTTACCGGGTAGCCTTGCTAGTCAATACCTCCAAACCAAGTCACTTAATGCAAGTGAAGAATCATGGGTCAATACGACTTTTACCGCACCTCAGACTGGTAGCTACAGTATCTATGTCACGCCCGATTTCAATGATGATGTCCTCGAAGCATCGGAACAAGGCAAGTCGGTTGAGGTTAATTTAATGGTCGAACCGAGAATGGATTTGTATCATATCGGCGACCTTTCAATAACTCCCAATAGCGGTTCATCAAACGGTCCTTGGACCGTAGACGGGGTGATTGGCAGAGTTGGTGAGTCAGGCACAACTGATGTAACCATGTGGTTAGAGATTAACCACGACTCGGGTATGTTGGTAAGTCAGCCGTTCACGGTCACCGTAGTGGGCCAGTCCACCTCACAACAGTCTTGGTCAACATCATTTGCTGAAGATTTAGTCGGCACTCTAAATCCGGGTAGCTATCAAATAACTGCGGTTATTGATCCATTTACTGACGGCGCTTTTACCCAAGAAGACACGAGTAATGATCGCCTAAGCTCGATATTTATCATATTACAAACCCCAGATGTTCTCGTTGATGCTATCGCCTTACCATCATCGTCAATTGTTCAGGCAGGAGAAAAGGTGACTTGGGGGGTATCGATAACAAACCTAGGTGGCGAAACTGTAACAGGTAATCTAGAATATACTTTTGAAGGCGTCATTGCTACTTCATCATTTATTTCCTTAGACGCTGGTGAATCATTTTATTGGACAGCTGAACTTAATACTGCGGCTGGGTCGCACACAGCTCAATTCTCTGCGGAATGGATTCCGTCTCTAGGCACTACCGACCGAGATTTGAGCAATAACGTCGCGTCAAATTCAATAACAGTTGAATCTGGATTGGTGCTGAATTGGGCAGGGTCGAGTCTGAGAATATTAGATGGTGACAGAAACCCAGTCGACCTGCCCCTGATTGAAGGCAAACAATACACATTTGCTATCAATCTAAGCAGTCAGGAACTTGGCGAGCTAGACATCTACTGTGAAGACGGGGCCCAAAATACTAATTTAGCAACAATCAAGGTTAATGTATCAACCATCGGGCAAAAAGTTCCAATTGAATGTGATTTCACGGCATCAGCACCGTCAACCACTATTCAACTGGTCCCATCAGACCCTGCGGTAACCAATACCTATGTCAGAAAATTAACTACGGTATCGACGAGTAATAATGACGTTGATAGTGAGCAGTCAGGAATGGGGACAGCAGCATTAATCGGCATAGGTGTGGCAATACTAATCGCAATATTCGTTGCCGCAATTTGGCTGACTAGACAAACCGATGAGGAGGTTGAGCGTGATATTTTCGACTATTGTCCCGCTTGTGACGGTGAACTCGAGGGTGACGAAAATCGTTGTCCGCATTGTGGTTTCAACCTAGCCAAGGCAAGGAAACAATTCCATGAATGCCATGAATGTGGTGAATCGGTCCCCGATTTGATGGATAATTGTCCGTACTGCGGCGCTGAGCAAGATGTCTCATCATTCTTTGAGCGACGTGAACGACGAACCAAGAAACCGGTCGTTGTTCAAGAGATAGCTCTACCAGAGGATGATGAGAATATGATTGTTTCAGGCACGGAAAATTTCGCAGAGACGGTGAAAGAATTCGGTTATGATGAGGAACAATTAGAAGATGATTGGGACGAAAACTTCGCAACAGCCGAAGCCCAAATTGCTGAAATCGAGCAGATGTACGACGAAGAATTTGACACTGAGGGACTGACGCCAGAAGAAATTGAAGAGTTAGAATCACAGGTTACAACGAGATTAAAAACACTGAAAGAATTAGCAGATGGTTCGCTCGGCCTTGATGAGATGCTCGCCGCAAAAGGCGAACTCATTGCTCACAAAGACGATGAATCCGAGCTATCCGCTAGCGATGCTGGAATCAGAGGTAGACTATACGAGATAACTGGTGAAGACGGAGTTATGCCAGGCGATGAGGTGCACATTGGTATGGGTCTCTCTGATTCTTCGATTGCTGGTAACGAAATTGAAGAGGTCAGTTCAGACTTCACCGTTGTGGACGATGAACAGCCGTTGTCAGTAACCGAGGAAGCTGATGAAATCTCTCCAACAAGACAAAAACCCAAGCGAAGACAGGC
>DUKK01000042.1:12249-16812 GCA_013329355.1 Candidatus Poseidoniaceae archaeon
TGTGGTGCAGAATTTGAGTGATGTCCGTCGGCTTTCATAGGGTTCGTCATTGCTTTTGCTCGGCCACCATGTGCGTCATCCGGACAGGCTGCGATAGATTCCTCCACTTCAAATAAACGCCCGAATAATCACTTATTTGATAACCAAGTTGTCTGTCCCATAGGCATGATGAGAAACAGCCTAGTCGTGTTTCTTCTGATGACATTGATGATGTCCAGTTTATCGGGCTGTTTGGGCCTGCTACAGGCTAGAGAAGCGATTGAAGGCCTGCGTGAAGATGTCTACCAGGTCTCATATCCTGATAAGGTCGATATGGCTCATACCTTCACCACAATTACTGTCCAACCTTATGTAAATCAAACCTCATTCCCGGTAGATGAAACAGTCGATAGAATTGAGATTTACTTCAAGGTAGGAATGAGTGGCTCGGATCAAATTTCATGTATTGATGATGTCTTAACCAGCGAACTCCGTTATGTCAGGGCTGAAGTGACCACTCCATCAGGGATCTCATTTTGGCTGCAAGATGTCTGTGAGGATGTCACTCCAACGGTGGACACCTTTGAGCCGGATCCAGAATTTGAATCCGGTGATTGGATGCTAAATGTTGAGGCCAGAGGATGGGGAGAGAATACTATCGGCGCCTTTCAAGATAATTTCATCATTGTGATTACGGTTCACAGAGTTTGTCAACAGTATCCAATCGAGCCACCATGTGACGCATGATTACGCAAGCGACTCGGGGCAAGCGTATTTTCGAGAGCAATTTTGACACTTTCCCGCTCGTTTATGATTGCGTTTTGCCCCTCCATTGACCATCAATCGCTGAATTTCTTGGACTTCGCTATACAACTCATTCTTTGCCTCATCATCCCACATTATTTGATGGATGTTTTCATTACCATAACGCAGTATGCCGTAGGGAGGTATACGTTTGGTGTTAACCTCGACGAGGTGGATGTAGGCTAACAGTTGATGACGGTGCGAATCGTGAGGGCGTTTGGGTACTCTACCAGTCTTCTGCTCTATCGGAATGAACTCTCCGTCAATGACCACGATTTGGTCTGGCCTACCGCGAATACCGGTTAACTTGTCGACTAGCAGTCCGGCAGATTCCTCATCGTCAGAGTAAGCGACTTCAGTACCTTCTACCAAGTCAACGTCTTTACGTGCTAATTCAGATTCATTCTCAGAGATTAGCGCTCTCTGTAATTGCCATGACGCAGCGAGGGTCCAGCACATTGCTAACATCACCATAATGAACCCGGCTTGCTGACGATTTTCTGCACCATTTAGAGCAATTGAGTGGATGCCAAGAAGAATTGCACCAAACAGTAGACTGATCTCTAATTTACCGGCCTCAAACCAACCTCCTTCGAAGCCTTCTGGCTCCCACTCCGGCTGAATAATTTTAGTTTCTTGAATAAATTTAGCCTTCTCTTGTTTAAGGCTCCCAGTAACACCAAACCACTTACGCCATGGAACGTAGATAGCGATAATCCCTGCGATTAAAACACTAAGGCTCCACATCGCTAAGTATCTAGACACGTCCTGTGGATATAGCATAACATCATCAATCATCATGAATGCTACAGAGTCAATAACAATCGCAATAATGACGGTAAACCACCAAGTCCAGATAATCATCTGACGCCTAAATTGTGCTTGCTTTGATTTGAATTCAGAAACTCGATGATGGATTTTTGCATGCTTCACTCTACCCGCTTCGATAGCTTCGCCTCGCCCGCTATTACCTTTTTTTGCGAGTTCCCATGATAGCGGGCAATATGAGTGTCGCTCGATATCACTAGCACTTACCCTCAGCGCAGTGTTGCCGTGACCGCGCCAGAAACCATCTTTATTTTTTTTCGCACTTGACAAATCAAAATCAGCAGTAACCTGGTTCATGACTTGTTCCCCTGCGGTCATTGTTTCATGTTCTGAAACTTGTAATCTTCGCCAAATTGCATCAAAAATTTTGTTTATTTATCAAATATCAAATTTCGTCTTGTTGCGAAGCGGTTTAATATGGGGGTCAAGTGGGGCGAATGCTGAGGTCATTCCATGTCTGAAGAAGCAAGCCTACTATTGCCGTTTGAAACCTATGAAGAAAATGCCGTCAACATCGGTACTCAACAGAAGAGTGCCGATATGGCTAGATTCATTGACACCGTTCGCGATGACGGGCTTTACTTGCTAAATGTCAACATCACGGACTCAAGAATAAGGAGTACTGCAACTTTCCTCAACAAGTATGACGCACCGCGAATAATGGTGGTTTCAGCCCGACAGTATGGACAAAGACCTGCCAGACTATTTGCCGAAGCAATTGGCGCAAATGCGGCTGTTGGACGTTTCATTCCAGGCTCGCTAACCAATCCAGCACTTCGTTCATATGTTGAACCAGATGTTTTGTTCGTTACCGATCCGGCTGCTGACCAACAAGCACTCAAGGAAGCGGTTAACTCAGGCTTGCCGGTTGTTGGAATAGTTGATGCAAACAACAATTTGCGAAATGTCGACGTGGCTGTGCCAGCCAATAATAAGGGTCGCAGATCGCTTGCTCTGATTTACTGGTTACTGGCGAGAGAAGTACTCAAAGTTCGTGGTGAAACCACCGATGAAGATTGGGCAGCCTCGCAAGACGTTGAAGAGTGGCAATCTACTTTCTGACAGCTTTACCATATTCCCAAGTTGTTTCCTGCTTCAGCAATGTACAGTATGCCGCTCGCAACAATGGCGATTAAAATACCACTGCGAATGTTTGATTGCTGCCATTTTGTGAGCCAGACCTTACCCAAGTTGACTCCCGCAACAGCGGACAGCACCAGCGCGATTATTATGACATACTCATCGAGTATTGCGCGCCCCTCAAAAACTAGGTAAATGGGTATCCGAGTTAGGTCAACAGCTAAGGCCAGTATGCTTGCAGTTGCTGCATATGATATCTTACTGGGCAATCGTTTTTGTAGAAACATCGCCCTTAGCGCGCCTTGATGCCCTGTTAAACCACCGAAAAACCCTGAGCCAAATCCTCCAACTCGGTCTCCGGATTCAGGTAGTCTGAAATTGGTCCATCGCTCAGTAACAGATAGTATAGGTAGGATTACTAATGCTAAACCTACTATCAGCAGTAGCGGATCTGAAGGGATGTAAGAATGTAGTAAAGCACCAATTACTGCACCGACTACCAGTGCCCAACCATAGCGCCGTACGGCGTCATAATCCACGCTTGATTGTAGTAATTTCAGTTTCCAAGCATTGTGCGCTCCATGGATAATAGCAACAACTGCTACTGCTTCGTGGGGTGGTAGCCAAACTAGCACAACAGGCGTTAACATTGTTGCCAAACCAAACCCAGCGGGGACAGTAAGTCCGGCGGCAACAAAGGTAACCGCCATACTGACCAGTAACAGATGTATCTCCACATTGGAGGCGTAGTTTGGTTTACATAAGTAACACTCTATATAGACGATTGCTATGCAGAATTGATTATTGTCGGGAAAAACCATAAGAGGTGCAAACCAATAGTATCACCGTTGTTGGAGGTTCTGTAGTTGGTTGGCCTAAGGGTCAGTAATATAGTGTTAAGATTTACCACAAATGACTGATAGTAATCAATCAATATGAGCCAGGATGAATTTAAGCGGGGTATTTTTTATGGGTTCAGGGAGTTATCACAGCAAAGTTGTGTCATTTGCCAGTTACATTCCCGATGAATTCGTCCCGCTTGATGATTATGCAAGTATCAACCACCTGCCAGGAAAACTCGACTTGCACAGATTGACCGGACTTGAGGGTCATCGCAAGAGCAAACTTGAGGAGGGTAGTCTAGAACTTTCAGTTAAGGCCGCACAGAAATGCATTTCACGAGGCGGAGTAAAAGTTCAGGACATAGATCTAGTTGTTAATTGCGCCATGGGGAAAATAGCTGGAAACCTAGAAATGCACTTGTCGCCAAGTCTCGCCAGTCTAATTGCTCGCCGATTAGGGATTGAAAATGCCACCTGTTTCGATATGTCAAACGCTTGTTCCGGTATGCTGACCTCAATTATGTTAGCCGATTCAATGATCAAATCGGGCGACATCAAATACGCCTTGATTGTCTCAGGAGAGAATGTTACATCGCTTATCGATGAAGCAAAATCAAACAATCTTTGGTTGAAGAGTCAGGCCATTGCGTCGTTAACGGTTGGTGACGGCTCAGCAGCATATTTGATTGGTCGATCACAATTGCCAGATCAACTAATGTTCAGTGAACCATTTACGCTGGCTCAATATACCAATTTGTGCATCGGTGAAGCCGCAAAGAAGCGTGCTGGCCCGTCTATGCGCACCAAGGCATCACAATTGCAACAAGGTGTGTTAGATAATTTGGGCGTATTCCTTAGCCGCGCAGTGAAACATATGAATTTAGACTGGCAAAAAATTGAGCATATTTACTCACACCCCACCTCCCCTAAATCCATGCGTAAAGGCGGCAGAGTCGCCGAGTCAGTCCTCGGTAAAATGAAAAATTTCCACAACGAGAGTCATGATATTGGTAATACCGGTTCAACCAGC
>DUKK01000189.1:0-3369 GCA_013329355.1 Candidatus Poseidoniaceae archaeon
CCTGCCAAATTAATCATCATTTGTCGCAGCGCATTCTTGCTTGCCGTATAGTGAGTCAAGTCTTGCCATGCGCGACCTTGAGATGTGTCTACTAATCCGATAATCGACCCAGATTTTGTTTTAAGTCGTTCATACAGACCTTTAGTGAGCAGGAAAGGAACCTCGACGTGGATTGTGAAATTTTTCTTGAATTCGTCAAAGGTCAATTCATCAAAACCTATCGGCTGATACACAGATGCGTTGTGAATTAAGCCAAATAATCCACCGTATTCAGCAACTTTAGGGTGATTAGCGACTGTCTCAATGAGATTGTTGATGTCATCATTTAGCAAATCAGCCTGCACAATATCCCCACTTATTTCGCCATCGTTTGACTTGCTGTGTTGGTCGATAATTGCCTGTGCATCGGCGCGAGAATTTCTGACGTGAATCAGCACATAATAGCCGGCTTCCATCAGCATTGTAGAGATTGCTGCACCGATTCTGCGGCCACCACCTGTAATGAACACCACGGGTTTTGCCATGTATGAGGGTCCACATTCTCAGTCAATAAATGTCGTATCAAATCTTGTGGAATTTTTACAGTATATTACTACACCTTTTAGACTAGTATTCGCTGGATTCGTGTGCGGGGCTATTAAATGACGATTAGACATCTCCCGATGGCTGATAACAAACCCGATGATAAACCAAAACGCAGATTGCCCAGTTGGTTCAGGACACGATTACCTACTGGAGAGCAACAACGCCTGTTCAACGACACTAAAGCCTCAGTGAAAGACAACAAACTACACACCGTTTGTGAAGAGGCAAGATGCCCAAACATCCACGATTGTTGGTCCAGTGGTGATGCTACTTTCATGATTGCTGGCCAAGAGTGCACGAGAGCATGCAAATTTTGCGCAGTCGGCACAATACGTCGGCCACCGCCCCTCGATACTGAGGAACCTATGCATCTCGCCGACGCAGTGGAGTCAATGAACTTGAAGCACGTTGTTATTACTGTAGTCAATCGTGATGACCTACCAGACAGTGGTGCTGCACATTACAAAGCTTGCATCGATGAAGTCCACCAGCGCTCACCCGAATTAACTCTAGAACTGCTGTGTTCAGATTTAGCTGGGGATTTATCGGCATTGGAACTCCTTCTAAAGGATAGTCCATTGAGGGTGTTTGCTCACAATGTTGAGTGCGTGCCTTCCCTCGACCGGAGAGTAAGAGACCACAGAGCATCATTTGAACAATCAATTAAGATTCTAGAGCACGCTAAGTTGGTCAGACCCGACATCATTACCAAAACCTCACTCATGGTTGGAGTTGGTGAGACCGATGAACAGATTAGTGAAGCACTAGCGCTAGTTCGTGCGGCAAACGTAGACCTAGTAACCATTGGGCAATACTTGGCTCCTTCAGAAAAGCACCTAAAAATCGACCGATATCCTAACCCGGATATGTATGATGTATGGGCTCAAGAAGCAATTGAACTCGGCTTCTCAGGTGTCGCCTGCGGTCCTCTGGTAAGATCATCATACAAAGCCGGGCTGTTGTATCGAAAAACCTACGACCCAAATAACCAAGAAACCTTACCTGGTGCTTATGTAAGGGTGCAAGAAAGAATCCCTGAACAACAAGTGAACAATAATATCATTCATACAGAGGTGACGTCATGACAGAAAGAAAAACTGCGGTGACCTCACCATATGTTATCGGTACTGCACCATTCAGGCCGGGCGATGAGGCTGATTTTGGTGGTAAGTTTTCCGAACAACCTAATGATTTGAATCGTCCGGACCCAGCGAAATGTAGTGCTGATGACACCACTAAACACGCCTCGGGACTTGTCAGAGTTCTCAACGATAATGGTGAAGCTGAAGGTGAATGGATACCTGATATATCGGTAGAGCAGTTAATTATCGGACTGGAATACATGATGAGATTAAGGATATTTGATGACCGAATGATGAAAATGCAACGCACGGGAAAACTATCGTTCTACATGCGCTCATTTGGTGAAGAAGCGGTGGCCATTGCTCAAACTATGGCGCTTGAAGACAATGATTGGATTTTTCCATCTTATCGGCAGCCAGGTGCTCAATTTGTGCGCGGGCGCGACATGGTCAGCATGATATGCCACTGCATTGGCAATACAGAAGACAACGTTAGAGGACGACAAATGCCAGTTCACTATACATGGAAAGAAGGCCGATTTATTTCAATCTCCTCACCAGTAGGCACGCAGTTTTCCCAAGCAGTTGGTGTTGCTATGGCCAGTGCCTACAAAGGATTAGATGAAGCATGCATAACTTGGCTTGGCGACGGAACATCGGCTCAAGGCGATTACCACTACGCACTGAACTTTGCCTCAACATTCAAACCTCCCGTAATTTTGAATGTTGTCAATAACCAATGGGCTATATCTACTCATCAAAATCTCGCTACGGGTGGCAGAACATTTGCTGAGCGGGGATTGGCTTATGATATCCCATCAATCAGAGTAGATGGTAATGATTTCCTCGCGTTATACAGTGTCACTCGCTGGGCTAGAGAACGCATAACGGCCGGCCTTGGCCCTACTCACATTGAGGTCTACACCTATCGAGCGGGTGCTCACTCATCCTCTGATGACCCATCTGCCTATCGCCCAGATGACGAATTCATGCGCTGGCCAGGTGGTGACCCTGTCGAGCGCTTGAAAGATTACCTCATCAAATCTGGTAATTGGGATAAGCAGCGACATGAAAAGCTAGAACAGAAAATAGATGACGAAGTCATGGCTGCATACAAGGCGGCGTGCGAATTTGGTGACCTTGCTAGTGGACCTTACCCTCCTGCTTCGACAATATTCACTGAGGTGTATGAAACCGTGCCATGGCATGTCCAAGAACAACGCGAGGAACTAGGCAAATAGGTGGTAATATGGCTAAAATGAATATGATAGCTGCACTTAACTCTGCACTCGAGCACCAACTAAAACGCGATGAAAATGTCGTGATATTTGGCGAAGATGTTGGCTATTTTGGCGGTGTATTTCGCGTTACCGCCGGATTACAAACAAAGTTTGGCGCTCATCGAGTTTTCGATTCTCCTCTTGCCGAAGGCGGAATTGCAGCAATTGCAATGGGTATGGGAATAAACGGCCTGCGACCTGTTGCAGAAATTCAGTTCGCCGATTATATCTTTCCTGCCTACGATCAAATAGTTAACGAAATCGCCAAGTTAAGACACCGATCAGGTGGAGAGTTTTCAACCCCTGTTACTTTCAGAACACCTGCCGGTGGCGGTATCAAAGGAGGACACCACCACTCTCAATCACCGGAGTCGCAATTCACTCACACACCAGGGCTGAAGGTTGTTTACTGCTCTAATCCT
>DUKK01000189.1:3658-11296 GCA_013329355.1 Candidatus Poseidoniaceae archaeon
TGCACCAGGGCTGAAGGTCGTTTACTGCTCTAATCCCTACAATGCTAAAGGCCTGTTAACCTCGGCAATTGAGTCAAACGACCCAGTTATCTTCTTCGAGCCTAAGCGTTGTTACCGTGGTCCATTCTATGGTGACCCGCATAAAGTTCCGACATGGAATAGTCATCCTGACGGTGAAGTTCCCGAGGAATATTACTCTACACCACTAGAAGAAGCAAGAGTGATGATGGAAGGTAATTCGTGTACTGTAATTTCATGGGGTGCTATGGTCCATGTCGCAGAGCAAGCTATCAAAAATTCTGGTATCGACTGTGATTTAATCGACCTACAAACACTAGTCCCGTGGGACAGAGATACCGTGGTGAACTCAATCAAGAAAACCGGTAGGTGTGTGATTGTCCATGAGGCACCTAAGACGAGTGGATTTGGAGCAGAGATGAGCGCTTCGATTCAAGAGCGATGCTTCTATCACCTTGAAGCTCCTATTATTCGAGTTACTGGCTGGGACACACCATTCCCACATACAACTGAGTGGGATTACCTCCCCAGCCCGGAGAGAATTGCTGATGCGATAAAGAAAACACAAGAGGAATAATCATGGGAATATATGCGTTTAAACTACCTGACATTGGAGAAGGAGTCGTTGAAGGAGAAGTCGTTGAATGGATGGTGGCTGTCGGTGATACAGTCAAGGAAGATGACCCTATTCTTTCGGTAATGACTGACAAAGCGACCGTCGAGATTCCATCTCCAGTTGATGGCAAGGTATCCAAGATAATCGGCGAGCCCGGAGATATCCTCCCGGTTGGTGAGGTATGTATTGAATTCGAGGTTGATGGTGATGGAAATACCGCAACAACTGTTGAAGAGATAAAACCGATAAAAGAAGAGGTTCAACCAGCTAGTAAAGAACAGCCTAAACCAGTAGAAAGCAAACCCGAACCTATTCCAGAACCCGTTCCTGAGCCGCCTGCAACAGCTACCCCCGTCGCCAGAGCAGCAGGGACCAAAGCCCTGGCGAGCCCAGCAGTGAGGCAGCGAGCCAGAGAAGCAAACGTCGACCTCCAATTAGTCGCAGGCTCCGGGCCAGGTGGTAGAATAAGTCATGCCGATTTAGACCGCCACATCGCTGGTGGAGCTGCTGGAGCAACCACATTTGCCCCGGTCGGTGCTAAATCCAAATCCATGCTGACCGGTACTGAGGAAATCAAGGTCATTGGACTGCGTAGAAAAATTGCCGACAGCATGATGGCATCTTACAGCTCAATTGCTCATTTTTCATATTTTGAAGAAGTCGACATTACTGCGCTAGAGGAACTACGACAACATCTGAACGCTACAAGACCAGAGGGGGCGCCAAAACTTACCTATCTACCATTCATCATGCAGGCACTCGTCAAAGCACTCAGTGAGAGTCCAGAATGCAATGCCCTGTTCGACGATGAAGCAAATGTCGTGACCCGCCACCAGGCAATACATTTGGGAATAGCAACCCAAACTGACCGTGGTCTATACGTTCCAGTAGTCAAACATGTTGAGGCGATGGACATTTGGCAGTCTGCGGTCGAAATGGTAAGAGTAACCACCGCAACCAGAGAAGGTAAAGCAGCCGCTGAAGACTTAAGTGGTTCAACTTTCACTATCACGAGTTTAGGTAGGCTTGGAGGTTTAGGAGCTACGCCAATAATCAATAAACCTGAGGTGGGAATCCTTGGAGTTCACAACGCCAAAGAACGTGCAGTAGTAAGAAACGGCCAGATCGTAATTAGACGCATGATGAATCTGTCCTCGTCTTGGGACCATCGAGTAGTGGATGGTCACGATGGTGCGACACTGGTCCAGAAAGTTAAGACATTGCTGGAAAATCCAGCAACAATTTTTATGTGAGGGTTCAAAATGCAGACAAAAAAATGCCAAGTTTTGGTTATTGGAGCAGGACCGGGTGGCTATGTTGCAGCAATTAGAGCTGGACAGTTGGGTCTGTCAACAATCATTGTTGAAGGTGAGCGGGCCGGAGGTACTTGCCTAATCAGGGGTTGTATACCGAGCAAGGCGCTAATTCATGCCGCTCATCGATTCCACGATTTAGCAAAGCATACAGCCAAGGACGGCCATATGGGGATCTCAATTCCCGGCCCAGCAGAACTGAATATGTCCGGAATGGTTGGTTGGAAAGACGACATAGTTGACAAGTTGAACAAAGGCGTTGAACACCTGTTGAAGAATGCTGGTGTTGAGTTAGTCAAGGGCTGGGCAGAGTTTCAAGACGCCAAGACTGTAAAGATTGGTAGCGGTAAAAATGCCATCATTATCGAAGGAGAGAATGTAATTCTAGCAAATGGTTCAGTACCCGTAGAACTGCCTTTCATGAAATTTGATGATAACATTATATCATCCAAAGAAGCGTTGTCCCTTAGGGAATTACCTGACCATGTTGTTGTTGTTGGCGGTGGCTACATTGGCCTAGAACTAGGTATCACCTACAAGATGCTTGGTTCCGAGGTAACCATTGTTGAGGCAATGGATTCAATCTTACCGATTTTTGATAAAGAACTTCGTCGTCCTTTGGAACTATTTGTCAAGAAAAACAAGATAAAAGTCCACACTGGAGTGTTCGCCAAGGGTTGTGAGCCGACTAAAGATGGACGGACGAAATTATTCTACGTCGAAAAAGATGCGAAAGAAAATACCAAGCCAAGTGAAATAATTACCGACAAAGTGCTCGTAACTGTCGGTAGAAAACCCAACAGCCAAGCACTAGAACCAACAGGTGTGGCTCTGGATGATCAAGGGTTCGTCAAAGTGAACAACCGGTGTGAAACAAATATGCGCGGTGTTTATGCTATTGGTGACGTTTGTAATGCTGGCGAAATGTTGGCGCATGTTGCCTCATTTCAAGGTGAGATGGTCGCTGAAATAATTGCTGGTAAGAAACGCGCATACGATCCTGTAGCAGTGCCTGCTATCGTATTCACTGAACCAGAGATTGTTAGCGTTGGTCTTTCACCTGAGGAAGCAAAAGCGGCTGGACACCCTACAATAATTGGAAAATTCCCGCTAGCTGCTAATGGTAGATCTTTAACCCAAGAAGCTGAAAAGTCTGGTGGCTTCGTGCGCGTTGTGGCGCGCGAAGACGATCATCGAATTCTTGGTATCCAAGGTGTCGGGACACATATCAGCGAATTAGTTGGTGAATGGACACTGGCATTGGAAATGGGGGCATTACTAGAGGATATTGCGGCCACTATTCACGCCCACCCCACAATGACGGAAATGACTCACGAAGCGGTTCTTGCTACGCTTGGTCATGCTATCCATACCGCTTGAACTGGTTTCATTGCAGCGGCTATTTTTCAAGAACAATTATTGTAAAAAATTTTCCCACACACTGTTTGGAGTGTAGTAAACGGTCTGATTACGAACCACAACTTAAGCAATCATCAGGCCCGTCTATGCTGCACGCTGTTGTCTCCATGCTGGTAATCTCAGCCCTGTCAGCTAGACCAGAGACGGTCTGATCTTGTGCTTTCTTTTGCTCAACGGTGAATTGGATTGCGTCTGCAGCAGCTTTAGTCCTTAGATAATACATACCGGTTTTGAGACCTTTTTTCCAACCATAAAAGTGCATTGAGCTGACCTTTGCAGGATTGGCATCGATCATGTGGATGTTCATAGACTGGCTTTGATCGATGTATGCGCCTCTGTCAGCCGCCATATCAATAACATTTTTCTGTTTTATTTCCCAGGTTGTTTTGTATAGTTGCTTGATGTGCTCGGGGATACCTGGTATTGCTTGTATCGAACCCTTGTGGCGCAATATTTCATCTTTCATTTCCAATGACCATAAGTCAAGTTTGATTAAATCATTAATCAAGTATTTATTGGTGACAACAAACTCTCCTGACAGGGTTCTTCTGACATAGAGATTTGAAGTGAATGCCTCGAAGCACTCATTATTCCCGAGAATTTGTGAGGTGCTGGCTGTTGGCATTGGTGCTAGTAGCAGGGAGTTCCTCATTCCATGCTTGACAATCTCAGTTTTTAGTGAGTCCCAATTCCAGCGACCGCTGTGCTCGTTCATTCCCCACAAGTCAAATTGTAGCAGTCCTTGGCTTGCTGGAGATCCTTCGAAGGTTGAGTATGGTCCGTTAACTATTGCTGCATCCTTTGATGCGGTGCATGAAGCAAAGTATATGGTTTCAAATATTTCTTTGTTCAATGCTTTGGCGCGGTCTGATTCAAAATACATTCCCATCATGGCAAATGCGTCAGCTAATCCTTGAACGCCCAGACCAATTGGTCGGTGTCTCATGTTAGAATTTCTTGCTTCCTCGACCGGATAGTAGTTTACATCAATAACTCTGTTTAGATTCCCTGTCACGTGATAGGTAACATCATACAACTTCTGGAAATCAAATTGTTTGGTCTCTAAATCTACAAATCTGGGCAGTGCGATAGATGCTAAATTACAAACTGCAACCTCATCCTTAGAAGTATACTCCATTATCTCTGTGCACAGGTTTGATGACCGAATAGTTCCGAGATTCTTTTGGTTGGATTTCATATTCGCTGAGTCTTTGTAGAGCATATATGGCGTTCCTGTCTCTATCTGTGCTTCGACTACTTTGTCCCAAACAGTTCTGGCAGGGACTGTTTCTCTAGCCAACCCTTGTGCTTCATAAGATTCGTACAACTCCTTGAATTCTTCACCGTAGGCATCTTGTAAACCCGGGCATTCGTTGGGACAGAAAAACGACCAATCACCACCTTGTTCTACCCGTTGCATGAATAAGTCTGGTGTCCACAAGGCATAGAATAGGTCCCTTGCGCGCAGTTCTTCTTTACCGTGGTTCTTTCTAAGGTCAAGAAACTGGATAATGTCGGGATGCCAAGGTTCGAGGTAAATTGCAATTGAGCCTTTTCGCTTGCCACCACCTTGGTCGACATAACGAGCAGTGTCATTAAACACTCTAAGCATTGGAACAATACCGTTACTTTCACCATTGGTTCCCTTGATGTAGGAGCCTTTTGATCTAATATGGTGGATTGAGAGTCCGATACCGCCAGCTGATTTTGAGATTAAGGCACATTGTTTGAGAGTATCATAAATACCAACTAGAGAATCGTCTTGCATAGTTAACAAGAAACAAGAAGACATTTGCGGCGTAGGAGTCCCTGAGTTGAACAGTGTTGGAGTGGCGTGTGTAAAGTAACCCTGGCTCATCAGGTCGTAAGTTTCTAGCGCCTTTTCAATATCGCTGTGATGAATTCCTACAGCGACCCTCATCAGCATGTGCTGGGGTCTTTCAGCAACCTCGCCGTTTAACTTTAACAGGTATGACCTTTCCAAAGTTTTGAAACCAAAGTAGTCGTAACTGAAGTCTCTGCTGTAATCTATGTAAGAATCTAACTTTTGTTTATTGGCCATTATAATCTCGTATACTTCTTCAGAAATTAGCGGTGCGTGTTCACCGGATTCAGGATCAACGAATTCTCGCAAATCGGTGACAACCTCGGAGAAAGAGTCCTTGGTGGAGCGGTGCAAATCATCGACGCAGATTCGAGCTGCAAGTTTGCTGTAGTCTGGATGATGTGATGCCAAAGATGCTGCAGTTTCTGCTGCGAGTTGATCGAGTTCTCTGGTAGTCACACCATCATATAGACCTTCAATAGTCAGTTTGGTGAGATTGGCTGCATCAACCCAATTCGTATCAAGGCCGCCCGTCAGACTAGACAATTTTTCGTGTATTGCGTCAAATCTAACATCTTCTCTTTCACCTTTTCTGTTTACTACCTGCATTGTCATTCTTTGGCCTCCGGAGTCATGTTATAAATTTCAGCAGTATCTTTGGTTCGCACAGTACGGTTCAAAAGTCTTCGTCTACAGAGAAGCGTTGTTGAACGCTTCCAAGGGTGCCACCATCTTTAACACCAGACTTTTGATATTCGCCAACACGCTTCTCAAAGAAATTAGTCTTCCCTTGCATGGAAATCATTTCCATCCATGGGAATGGGTTGGCGACGTTATAGAGCTTGGATGCACCTAGAGACACTAGCAATCTGTCTGCAACAAACTGAATGTACTGCTTCATCAAACCTGCATTCATACCAATTAGTTCGACCGGCAGGGCAGTGGTCACGAACTCAATCTCAATTTCAACAGCTTCTGCAATAATTCGGTGTATTACATTTTCACCAGCACCTTTTACCAGTTTGCTGTGTAATAAACAGGCAAAGTCACAGTGAAGTCCTTCGTCCCGAGATATCAGTTCGTTGGAGAATGTGAGCCCTGGCATTAAACCACGCTTCTTGAGCCAAAATATGGCGCAGAAAGAACCGGAGAAGAATATACCTTCAACTGCGGCGAATGCGATAAGTCTTTGAGCGAATGACCCCTTTTTCCTAGACAGCCACTTAAGTGCCCATGCACCTTTCTTGCGGACTGAGGGAACGGTCTCTAATGCGTTGAACAAGTGGTTCTTTTCGTCAGTATCAGTGATGTATGTGTCGATCAGTAGAGAGTAGGTTTCAGCATGGATGTTCTCCATCATGATCTGGAAACCGTAGAAGCATCTCGCCTCTGCCCACTGAACTTCATCGGCAAAGTTAGTCACCAAGTTCTCGTTGACGATACCGTCACTGGCCGCAAAGAATGCAAGTACGTGCTTAAGGAAATGTCGTTCGTTATCATTCAGTCCTTTCCAGTCCTTTGCGTCCTCAGCAAGATCAATCTCTTCAGCAGTCCAAAATGAGGCTGCATGTAACTTATACATTTCCCAGATGTCTGAGTGTTCTATTGGGAATAAAACAAATCGCTCTGGAGCCTCTTGTAGCATTGGCTCGATGTGTTCTTGTGATAGGTCTATTTCTGTTTCTTCGTTTTTGTTTACATTGTGGTCAATTACCATGCGTTCACCTCCAGATTCTTATTCGTGCTGGATTTTGTTCTCCGCCAAAGAGGTGTATAATATTACCTCCGAACTTTCCTGTGGAAACAAAGGTTTTGCAATTGTCGAAATGATGTGGAATTATTCTGTTATTTGTGCGACATTGTTGAAAAATTCGCAACATAGCGGGTCACTTGAGAACTACGAATTTTCGTCTCTTTTATTCCTTTGTTTCCACTGAACTAAGTAAGTATAGTTCTACTTAGTAACTGTCAATAACCGAGTATCAATGGAAGGCATATGAGAAAAAATTTGCTTGTCGAATTCGCCAAACTCGACCCGGATGCAATTATACCGACTCAGGGTTCACCCCAAGCCGCAGGTTGGGACTTGTATGCATTGAATGAAATTGTCATCAAACGTAACCTCAGTTCGATGATAAGAACTGGACTTGCAGTGGCTATTCCGGAAGGCTGGGAGGGGCAAATCCGCTGCCGCTCTTCCCTAGGGAAAAAAGGCATGATAATGCCGAATGGTATCGGGACAATTGATTCAGACTACCGTGGAGAATTATTAGTGCTGGCTACATGGTTAGGCCAAGGTGAGGAATTTTTAATTCACAAGGGGGAGCGTATCGCTCAACTATTATTTTCTCCCGTGCCTCTTGTTGAATTTCAAGAGAAATCCTACGATGAACTATCTTCAACCAAGCGCGGCAGCGGGGGGTTTGGCTCATCTGGACGATTCTAGC
>DUKK01000231.1 GCA_013329355.1 Candidatus Poseidoniaceae archaeon
TGCAGCAGTAGCAATACAAGCGATGCCAATTGGTGATGCACGCAATGTTAAGGACGGCGAAGGCGCTCGTATTGATATCAAGGAGTGGAATATCCCGCTAATGCCGGAGACTAGAGCAGGATCTGTTGACTTGGATGAGATTGACAGCGATACAGATTCTGACTGGTATGTCCTCGGTCTGATACCCACGACTGAGAATGTCAACGATGGCTTCTTAGCATTAACAGAGTGGCATAAACCCATTACAGTTCACGGGTATTTAATCAGTCCAACAACGGTAAATGGTTCGGCTTTTACCATCGATGGTAAGGCCCAAACAACTGGCTATTATCGGAGTTCTGGTAGTATTGCCCATACACTGACCGATAATTGCAACCTTCAAGTCGGAACGAACAACCGTCAATCAGTATACGTATTGGTTGACAAGATAGAGATTGATGACCGGGTGATAAGCGCCAGTGGCAACCATGACGATGAGTGGAAGTATGGTGATGTTCCGTTCATTGGCCGAGCCGGCTTCATCACCTTCTTCCTGTTTGTTGGTGTTGGTGGAGCAGTTGGTATGTTTCTACTGTCGCAAATGATTGTGCGTCAGGGTGCTAAGGAGACGATGAAAACTCTGCTCGGTGAGGAAGGTCTACAAAAAATTAAGCAGGTTGCTGCAGATTTACGGAATCAGAGAAAGTCTGGTTCGATTACGCCAACTGAGCGTAAGCGTCAACAAGCGAAAGAAGATAAGGCCACGCAAAAGCAACGGTCTCCTCCAAAGCGCTCCTCGAAAAAAGATGATTCTGGCATTGCCGGATTTGACCTAGACAGTGCACTAACCGGAGGTTCTGCTGATGGCCCTACAGATTTCGGTGGTGGTGCGCCATCAGTTGTCGCCACCCAAGAATCAATAAAGCTGGAAAAAACTGTGAGCAGGTCAGATGTGATCAATTCTGGTGGTTATGCACCACAAGAGTCTTGGAATCCGGCACCAGCAAAGCGCGAGCGTTCATCAGTCAGTAATGTAGTATCAAGTGAGGCCCCTCCTAAGCGGAAAGAGCACTTCTCCAGCGTTCGTAATGATCCGGCACCGCGCAAAGCCGCTGCCAAAGCACCGGTCAAACGTCGAGCGGCCAAGAAGCGCAAAGCGGCCTCACAGCCCGAGCCAGAACCAGAAAACGAGGCTAAATCAGAGCAGTTTGAGGAAGAGGACGACTTCTCTGACTTCTCGCTCTGATTAAACAATAATCCCAATTGCTCCGGGTAATACTTCCATCCTGAGTGGTGTAGAACCGATATTTTCACCATCAACGTTGATAGCTGTTGGTTTTGGTGTCGAGATTTCCAGAGTATTGAAGCGGTAATAATCAACCATTGGATGGAATACGTGTCTGCCTTCGGTTTTCAATTGGCTAAATGCTTTGAGGATTTGACCACGCTTCATTTTCTTTAGAATACCAATATCCATCATGCCGTCATCGAGTGTCGCCCCTGGCGCAAGTGGTAATAGTGAGCCACCAGTTTGGCTGTTTTGAATTAAGAATAAGGTGAAATCATCTTCAATCGCGTATCCGTCTATGGATAGGGTTGCATGTCGTCGATTGTTAGCCATGATTGCCAGCAGTATTCCTACATCGTAACGCATGGGACCCATCCAGCGCATTTTCTCTGCTCTAATAGTCGAGTCAACCCCCAACCCCCAAGTCACAAGGTTAGCACTGTAGCGGGTTAGCTCTCCATTTTCATTACCTGGCAAGCCAGCAACCATGTCAACTTTCGCCAAGTCCAGTAGTTGATAATTACCGCCACAGATGCGATTAATCGCCTCCTCAGTGCTAGTGATTTTGAGATCATTAGCCATCGAATTTCCGGTTCCCGCAGGTATGAGACCAACCCGGCACGAGGATTTTACCTGCATAAGGCCGGTGATAACCTCTGACAAACTTCCATCACCGCCCACTACTGCCACAACATCGGTTGCTTGGGTCGACAAATTTGCCGCTAATTTGATCAACTCACCAGAGTAGTTGGATAAATGCATGGTCACTTTGATTGACTTTGCTTCGAATGCGGTCTTGGCTTGTTGAGCAATTTTCTCCCCCCGCTTCTTACCAGAATATGGATTAACCATCAGATGAATGACTTTTACTTCATCACCTTCGGTTACATCTTGAGCGAAAACGTTAGCGTAAACTGGCCGATGAACGCCCTTCTTTTTCTTGGTTGTCAGGTCGGGTAAAAACTCGATTATCGTCGGTCCTTCACCGCCTGAGGCCATGTTAGCGGATACGGGTTAGCCGCATCAATACTTCCCTTTAGACCAAAGCAAGCACTCAATTATGCTAAGCCACAGGCACCAACCGGTGCCGAGCGTGGAATGGAGCGAAGCCGATGTTCGATTCATGACACGCGCGCTCGAAGTTGCGGATATTGGCCGTGGCCGAGTTTCACCTAATCCATTGGTTGGCTGCGTGTTAGTACAAGATGGCGTAGTTATTGCTGAAGGCTGGCATGACCATCTCGGAGGTTTACACGCTGAGCAGATGGCAATTCACGACGCTGAACAAAATGGTCATTCGCCTAACGGCTCTACTGCTTACATCACTCTCGAGCCGTGCAATCACTTTGGTCGCACTCCACCATGCACTCAAGCACTAATGTGGGCAGGTATCAAGAAAGCCATAATTGCTCATTATGACCCAAATCCAACAGTGCGTGGTCAAGGAATTCAGGTGCTCAAGGATGCGGGCATTGAGGTAGAAACCGGCCTGCTTGAAGCGGAAGCAGCACATCAAATGCGTGAATTCCTCTATTGGTGTGAGCATCGAAAGCCGATTGTTACGGTCAAACTCGCAGTCGACAAGCATGGCTCAGTCGATGATCGTAGCCAATCTGCCGGTCGCTTTACTTCAGAAGGCTGCCTTAATGCTGTTCATCAATTGCGCAAAGAATGCGACGCTATTCTAGTCGGTGTTGAAACCATCATCCGTGATGACCCTTCATTGAACATCCGCCGAGTTCCTTCCGAGCGCCAACCGCTGCGCATCGTAATTGATCCTAATGGTAGAATTCC
>DUKK01000098.1:0-4909 GCA_013329355.1 Candidatus Poseidoniaceae archaeon
AACGCGGTTTTCTGATTATCTGCTATCACTTCGATGCTGAACCCTAGTAACCATAGTAATAACCCAATAACATCCCATATCCCCAACCCGGGTGCTGAAGCGGCTTGACTATTGATTACAATCACTACTATCATGGTGAGAAACACCCACAGGCCTTGGATGGTCCACGGCACCAGAAATCTGATTGGTGAGGTTTTGAGTTGGTCAAACCTTCCGTCTTTTCCTGCTCGGCGAATACGAAGGTAAAGGAAACTGGAAAGGCGCAGCGCCCAGATGACTACGAGTGAACTGGCAATCAATTCTCTCACACTTGGTGATTCGGACTGTGACCCGGCCCAAAGAGTGAAAATAACGACTGTCAGATAGGTTAAACCGCCTGTTAAGTCATAGTAACGTTCGGTCTTGGCTAAAGATGCGGGTATCCAGGCAAGCCATTGGATTCCGAGGCAAATTCCCGCACTGTAAAGAACTGCAGAGTAGCCGTTTAACATAACTGAGTTGTCACCAACGGCCCTAACAATCAAAGAGGCAATAATAACCACTGAGGCTACAACAATGGCTGTTAATCGGAAATCTCGGCCGGTAGAATCCAAGGCTATCAGCGATAAAACATCGTCATCTTGTTAATATCTATGTTTAATTATTGAGGTTATGAGTATAGCAGGATTTCAAGACGCCCATAGCGTGGTTCGACATTGGTTGAAACCAATAAATAATTTCAAGTGATATGCTACAATGGTAAATCATGTTCAGTTGGGCTAAGACCACTGCGTGCTTGTTGGTAATCTTGATGATATCTATCTCATTATCGGGGTGTATTGGTAGTAATGAGACTCAACTGGAGGCTGAGATAGCGGATAATAATCAGATAATTTCTGACAATAATCTTGTCATAACTGAGTTAGAAGCAGAGGTGGAAAATCTGTCGAATCTATTGACAGTAGCAAATTCCAATATTGATAATTTAGAACAAGAACACTCGAGTTTAACAGCCGATTTGATTTTAATGAACAATCGGCAAAATGTTTCCGAAGCCTCAATTAAGGCATTAGAACAACAGATTTTCCAGCTAGAATATGCCCTCGTTGAAAATAAATCTATCAAGAATTCCCTACAATCCCAACTCGACGTGGTAACTAACTCATTAGTTGAAGCAAACCAACAAATTGCTAATCTGACAACTGAATTAATGTTGGCGAATGCAACAATTTCCACACTACAAGAGCAGATTGCAGAACTGAATGCCCAATTAAACGAAACCACAAACGACGGTGAAAATACTCAGGATGACCCTTACAATGTCCTCTATATTGGACACAGTTTTGGGCGACCATTTGCCAGTCAGATGGAGGACTTTGCCGCATTGGTTGGAATTGACCACAATCAATCGATTGTGTTCAGCGGAGGAGATTCCGGCTCCCCAGAGGAGTTGTGGGAGAATGTTGGACGCAGAACTGAAATTATGGAAATTCTTGACGGAGGCTCAATAGATACGTTAGTGATGATTTGCTGCTCTCCATCGTGGCAAGCAGATTATGGTCTGAATGATGATGACGCAGTGTGGAATTTTACCTCTTATGCCTTGCAACAAAATCCAAACACGCGTATTGGGCTAGCAATGCCTTGGGAAGATTTTCCACTGCAGTTTGATAACGCCAGTGAACACCGAGACCTAACCGACCGTGGCTACAACATGTGGATGAATATGGCTGGGCGCTTGAGTAGTGATTTCAACAACGCTGATGTGTTCACATTCTATCACGGGGAAGCAATGTATGAACTGCGACACATGTATGAAGAAGGTAACCTGAGTGATGTAAGCCAGCTAATGGGTTCTAGTGAGAATTCGCTATTTACCGATCAAAAAGGTCACGCAGGTCAAATTGTAATCGACACCGGAACCCTATTGTGGATGGCTGCAATACACAATATTGAGCCTAACTCTTTCCCGGAATTTGATGACTGGGAAACCGATATTCGCATAGTTGCGCAAAATATTTTATCTGAAGGTAATTAATCATCTGAAGAAAATTTTTCACGGTAGATACGTCGCAACTTAGTTGTTGACGGTATGTGAATGTATTTGGTGACCTCCACAATTGGTGGCCTAACTGCTTTTGTTGACCACAAGTCGTCAAAGGCGGTCATCGATAGTTCGCCTAGACCATCAGGCTTGAGCTGAACCTGGATTAGTTCAGGACTTTTCTGAATGGCGATGTAATCAGTAATTTCATCGCTCATTTGCATTACCGCTCGACGAACCAAATCTGGGACAATCATTTCTATCGACCCGTCTAATTTTTCGAGGTGAAATACATCATCAGAACGACCCATAACAGAGTTGATTACTTCCCTAGCATCGCCACACATACAAGTTGTTTTGCTGCTAACAAGAATGTCATTCATTCGATAGCGAATTATCGGTTGAGTCTTCCTCCTAAAATCAGTTATTATTGGATGATACCAGCCTTTTTCTTCATCGATCCACTCTTTCTGCACGACCATGATGTCCTCGTTCAGATGCAGTTTACCTAACTCGCATGTTGCGCCAATTTCGCCCTCAGTCGATGAGTAGAACTGGTGTAGCGTGAGACCAAAATGTGACTCGATTTTTTGCCTGTCAGTTTCTTCTAGAACTTCAGCGGCAGACACGAGGCGTTTGACCGCTATTTTACTACCCTTGTCTGCAAAATAACTCAAGACGCTCGGTGGACAAATCAGCATATCCAAATTATCATTGAGAATTGCCTCATGTAATTCGTCAATTGGCTTCATAAGATCGTAGAACAGGAATTTAATGCGGCTTGAACCGATGCTTTCGTAGGTGTTGGAGTTAGCCCGCAAAACCAAACCTATTCTGTGCTTCTTGAAGATTGATGAGCCAAGGCCCCTCGCCAGCATGAACCCTGCCCATGTTGCTTGCTCAGCTTCACTGACTATGTGCATCCCGCGAAACCCACTGGTTCCAGAAGAGAAGCCAATGCTGTAAGGACCTATTTTTGAGGAAAAATCACGGCTTTTTTCTGCCTTTTCAGCGAGTCTTTTAGCTTGCGCAACATCTAAGTCAACAGTTATCAATTCCTGAAGGTTCTCCATCATTGTCGACTTCTCAATGATTGGAAACTCTCGCCACTGACTATCATCATAACCGTCCCACAACTTTTGATAAAATGGTGAATTCTGTCTGACAAATTTAATGTGTTTTTTTACTGCCTTCTCTTGTAATTTAACGATCGAACGGCGCGACTTGAATCGTTTAGGGGTCCGGAAATAACGGATTATAGTAGCTAATTTACTCAATCCAACTCCTCCATGCCTTCGACAAAAGTAAGTCGCGGACTCCAGCCGAGGTAGCGCTTAGCCCCACTTATGTCAAGACGGAGGGTCTGAGTGACCTGTCTAAGACCGTAACTAGTTATTGCTGGCTCCCAGGTTTTGCCGGGGATTAGACTAGCGATGGACTCAATAAATTTAGCATAGATAAGCACCGGTAAGTATGGCACTTTGAGGTGCTTTAATTGATTACCATGTCGACTAGAATAGGTTGCAACGATTGTTCTGAAAGACTGAGCATCACCGTTTGAAATGTTGTAAAATCGATGTAGGGCATCAGCTTTGGCTCCAACAGCGCAAGATACCGCGTCGAGGAAATTACCCAAGCAAGTTACGTCGACCAGCGCATCACCTTTCCCGATGGTTATGTATCGCTTGGACGAGATTAATCGTTCCAAGCGCGGAATCAGTGTCTCGTCACCCTTGCCAAATACGGCACGCGGCCTGAGCCCAATCCATTCTATGTCTTGTTGAGACATGCAGAATAATTCGGCATCATACTTACTAGCACCGTAGTGATGCTTAGGCCTCATTGAGATGTGCGGTAGGTCATCAGGGTGTTTGATATCTGGTCTGCCTCCGTCAAATATAGAGGCAGATGATATGGCAATAATACGTTTTACTGAACGGTATTTTGCCGCAATGAAGATATTCTTTGTCCCCTGTAGATTAGTCTCAAAATACCGCCTTTTACTGCCGAAAGGGCTAGCAAAAGCGGCACAATGGACCAAGACATCAATGCCAATGATTGAATTTTCTATTGCGTTTACATCGAGGATGTCACATTTTCGCATCGCAAATCCTTCAGCCTCTAGGGTCTGAATTTTCGCCTCATTACGTCCCAGACCGAGAACTTCGTGGCCTTGTTCAGTCAGGTGTTGCATAATTGCCTTGCCCAGCGAACCAGTAGCACCTGAGACCGCTATTTTCATCCAATCACCTAGTCAATTCTCTTTGAAACTCGCCACCAGTAGGCGATTATCAACGTCGGCCACAGCAACCCAACTAACCATGCTAACCAGACCGGCAACATTGTCGGACTATCAACTATTATCGGAATCTCGGTAAATGACTGAGTATTGTTGACATCGGTCCAAATCTGTAGTGTTTGGTTACCGGCAAATGGAAATAAAACGCCCCCTTGCCATAATTGATAGCCACCGGGATTAGCCAAATCCCCGACCATAGTGATATCTCCCCTGTCTGTTGGATAAATTAACTCAGTCCACACTTCGTCTATTTGGTCTGTTTCATTATCGTGAGCATATACCACAACTTGCGTTTCAGCAGACGCTTTTGGTGGCCATATCATAAACTCAACCCAGAGGTAATTATCGTCGACATCGATTAAAAATCGTTTTGGAGCATCAAAGCCCTCCCCTTCCTCGGTAAAATGGATGGCGTGAGCACTAACTGTTGGAACTAATAGCAAAATACACACTCCAGCGACGATGCCTGTGCTGATTGCGGAGTTATTGTTCTTGCTTCCAGCGTGATCTTTAGACAATTTATGCACTGCGTCGATTATGTGAGGATTAAGCTGCCACACATAATACAGTATTACTATTGTCAAACC
>DUKK01000098.1:5193-7148 GCA_013329355.1 Candidatus Poseidoniaceae archaeon
TAAGCTGCCACACATAATACAGGATTACTATTGTCAAACCAACCGATATCAGAGTATTAGTTACACCAGCCTCTATTGGAATGTGCAGAATTAGATTCGGTAGCCATGCTGCATCCACGATGATAACCAACGCAATCATGGACCAAGGATTATCGAAAGAGGAGAAGCGATTTACAATCAATACACCAACAAGCAGCAACCAAGGTAAACAATGGGCTGCCCAAACGGTGTTAGGAGAGCCCGGGCGATACACATGCTCGGGGCCCATCATCAAAGCTACTAATTCAGGAACTGAAACAAGGAGCAATAGTTGGGATGCTAACATCATGGCGGCTAACGCAATAACTCCTCGCTCGCCAACGATTGATTTAGTAAGTGGTAGCATAATCAGAAGCGTTCCACCAGCAAATACGAAGTGCGGTATTAGTTCAATTCCAAGTATTTCTATCATCCATACCCTTGGGTCTAAAAAATTAGCAAATGCAATGTGTAAGTGATAGACTAGAGCCCACATTGAGAACATAATCGAGCTCTTCAACACTACCTGATTGCTTGCTTTTTGTCGCAGTAAATAAATTGCCAAAATCACCGTTGCAAGCTCTACTATCATGCCTCCCGAGAATGTCCAAAGGTGGGGCGGCGTTATTATTGTGGTATCAACGCCGTAATTAGAATGCCACAAATCATCATACAATCCGCCAAGCAGTAAGGTCACCATGCCAGCGAAAATAATCCAAATAGGTATTGGCGCCGAGAAAAGCGAGAAATTATAGCCGCCCGCTTTGTTCTCACGGACAAAACTGAACCATCAAATATAGCCACCAAGGAAAACCAGTGTTGGAATGATACCGGAAAATATCATCATATGTGGCGGTGTAAGTAATTTATCGCGCCCAATATCGGTATGCCATTGAATATCTATAGCTAAGCCAACTCGAGCGATAACGTGGTATGCAGAAAGAAACACAACAAATAGTGTCAGCAGATTTAATTCTCTGCGTTGCATTTTATCCGACCCTCACTCCCATGTTGCAATGACGATTTTTCCCGATTGGTCGATTACTTGGTGAGTATTAGTTGTTCCTGGTGAATATTGTAACAGGAATTCATGCATATGGCGTCCAGAAAGCCAATTCACGTCACCAACGAAATGCGAATCCGGAGTTTTTGTGGGTGATTTTACGACGGCGTGTTTCCCAATCACGTTTTTCGCCTTTTTTCCGTCATAGGTCATGTTAACGCAGGTTGACTCATCAAAGCCTTGTAAATCGTATATCGAATTTACCAAGCGCGGTCCATCACCATCCAATGACACAATCATAACGCACGATATCGGGGTATAGGGCCATGTGGATTGGGAGTTTGGACGCTCATCGCCCAGAGTCACCAGGCATAAACCGCCCGGCTTTATTCTAAGCATGTGTTTTGCTGCTTCCAAAACAACATATGGGCTACATGATCCATCGCTGATATCAAATGAGAAGCAGTGATTAGAATTTAGGGTCATTGGGGTGCACTTTAGTCCTAATGCGTCTTGGACGTGAGTCGCAAACGCTGGCTCTACTCTGAAATTTTTCCGATACACACCGCCGTGAATTATCACGCAGATATCATTTAGATTAATGTCACTCTCAGCGATTAATTTCTTACTCAGGTTAGTTATAGATTTAAGCAACCTGCTGCGGCCAATAGGCGCTGATTTCCAACCGTGAATCACGACCATTCTTCGATCCCCTCCGGCATCATCATGTGCATTGCAATCATTGCTAAGCCTGAACCAAATGAGATAAGCAGAGTTGATTCGCCAGATTTTAAATCCCCAGCTTGAACAGATTTTTCCAACAACATACAATGGCTGGTTGAACCGGTATTACCAATATCATGACTCTCGTTGTGGAAATTTTTCATTTTACCGAGGACTGACTCGGCGACTCTGCCGCCTTTACGCATGGATT
>DUKK01000206.1 GCA_013329355.1 Candidatus Poseidoniaceae archaeon
CTTGGATTTGAAGAAGTTTGAACGCCGAACGTGCTCGATATCCGCTCGACTTGGCTTGCCGGCGCCATGAATCTCGTTTGTGATTCTCAATCCAGTGGTCTGCCATTAAGTGCCCCCCAAAACCGCGGTCAATAATCAGACAAATGAAGTTAGCCTCTCACAGCCATATAATCAAAGAGGTTGAGGTTTTAGGTATCCTTAGTGAAGGACATGGATACCAAAGCGGTGCATCTTTCCACCATATTTCATACTTTTTTTATTGTCACCATACTTTTACTATTCCTACCTGAATCTAATGCAGAGGTACGAGACTATTCAGAAGATTGGCAGGGTGATATAACGGTTGAGGGTGGTAGGACAATTCTCGTTGAGGAAATAAGTGCAACATGGTGTGTTAGTTGTGCAGATATAGATCCTTACCTCCAGCAAGTTGCTGACGCCCATGGATCAAGAATCACTATCGTAACCTATCACCCAACAGATGGGGAGGATGCGTTTCAGCCTGAGGCGGCAATGCACCGTATAGAACGCATGCGAATGGTTAATCCGCAACTTGGTGCAACGCCGACCTTCGTTGTTGAGAGTGGACTACTTAGAGTAGGACCCGACTCATGGCCGGATGTTCAAAAAGACATATTAAAGGAGGAAACCAATCGACAACATACCAGTTACCTCTCTTTTACAGTGAACAAATCGGACAACAACTACACCACAACAGTCGCTAATCTATCATTGATTGATGTTGATTATAATACACAACTTACATTCATGCTCATGACTCACGATGTGCCTGTTCCTGAAGGATACATAAATCCAGGAGAAGCTACCAGAGACAGGGTCGTTGTTGCTACAGCAAGTTGTGATATTGGTAATAATACTACCAACAACACTGGATTTTCTCGTGCAAGTGCAAATATGTGTTCTGATGATTTTACCGTTGATTTCTCTCACGATGGAAAATTCAGTATTATATTGATTCACGAGGCCACAGAATCAAGCCTTTCAGAAAATCCAAATACCGCCGCAACACTTGGAATCGTAGAATTTGCGTTTAGGGATATTGAGTTACAATCACATGTCAATATTATGCCAATAGTATTTTTCTCGATCCTATCTATTGGCATTATTTGGGTAATATATGAGAGGTTAAGTGCAGAAAAAAGCCGAAAAGCGTCATGAATCCTCCTTAAGCCGGTAAAATTCGCGAACATTAAAGGAAATAGTTGATAACCTACCACGACAATATCACTGCATGGAGGAATCATGGGACGATGTCGCTTGGGACGACGATGGACAATTGAAAGAATGGTATGTAGAGTATATCGCGGTTGTCAATGATAAAAAATATCACCACATGACAATCCTGTTCGGAGAAAATATGGAGGAAGCTCAGAGAAGTTTACTCCATGAGGTTAAGCGAGCCTACACCTCTTCAGACAGGATTGATATAACAATCGTAACGATGAAACAAACCGAACAAGATTCAAACGATGCATTATTTGAAGGAATATTTGTTCCCTAATTTCTTGCTTGGAATATTATTGCGATTTCCTCTCCATCAACCAAGAGGTAGTCATCGAATTGGTAATTAGCAACGCCATTTATTGTCATAATCAACTCATGAGTGTTGCTAACACGATAATCGAAAATTCCAGTTTCATTGAAATGAACGCCCCATATGTCAAAAAATACGCCGAGCGGCATATCGACATCTGCGGCGGTTTCTATGTGCAACCTGCCAGTATCATCATGCGTATGGACTGTATGCATGCTCGCCCCATCCTGATTGCAAATATCTGTATAAATTCCAAGGTTGGTAGGAATCTCCGTTTGTTGACCATTGATGTAAATTGACAGCATGGAGTGGTCATGTCTGCCTAGGTTTGAGTGATCGACACATTCGTTGGCCAAAGGATCTGGAGTGTCAGCAGTGCTAGACAGTGCAGTTACCTCATTTGAGCTACCGTCGTTTACATTGGACAATCCGCCAAACTCCTGTGCTAGTAGAGCCAGTAATGCTGAAAGGGCTAAAACTGTGACAATCGACCAAATCCTTGTTTCGCTAACCAAATAATCACCTAATTTGACGACGGCTTGGCTTTCCATAAAGTTTTGTCTTCGTGCAACTTTCTGAGGCGCAGAAATCCGATTAAAGCAGCAATGTTAGCAATATGTGCTGTGGTACAGTAAAGACATATCTTACCTTCCTGAACTTCATAAGATACCAACAGCAGAATCACTAGGATTCCTGCACCAGTAATAACAGAGCCATAGTTCAGAAAGCGTTCGGTATATTCCCCGTTTGGTTCGTTTTTCAAAACTAATACCATGAATAAGAGTAAAGCAAAAATAACCATGCCGATTATTCCCCAAGATAAACCAAAAATTGGGTCGACATTTAATTCCGCATTACCTATTAGGTCATCACAGTTGAACACTGCAGATGACGAGCAGAAATCGCCACCCTCACTTATTTTTGATGAAATCCAAAACGTTTGAGCTGAAACGGCGAAACCAAAAAAAGTGATTATTTGCAAACCAGCGGTGATTCTTCCTCGCTCTGTCCCCATTATCTCGAAACGTCCAGCAAGGCTATCACCAATCGATTTGCCGAACGGCAATACTAAAATTAATCCAAATAAAGTTGGTAATAAGTATGCTGCAACTAACAAGTTGTCTAACAAATTAGGCACCTTCCTGTGGAGTAAGACGTATTATTGCGTCTTCCAAGTCTTCATTGGTGTTATCAGACACCCAAGCAATAATGCCATCGGGTTGGATGAGGAAATAATTTGGCGTTCCAGGAATACCCCACTCCTTCATGTTGTCTTGGTCTATATCATCAACATACGGGAAATTGTGATTATAGTCCGACCTAAATTCTTGAATTTCTGCTCGACTGGTTTCATGCCCTGGGATGTCTAGTTCAGTTGCAGAGGCGAGAAAATTTACATGTGGACCGTTCCAATTTGGATTATTACTACTGTAGGTGCTCGCCCATTGTGATTGGCTGCTGGCAGATTGCTGGCAATATGGACAGTCAGTATCCATGAATATGATTGCCACCCATTCCCCCGAAGTGTTGCCTTCTTCCCATGTTGTGTCAAAGTAACTCTCAAAATCAAATTCTACCCAGGAAGTACCGTTATATGC
>DUKK01000072.1 GCA_013329355.1 Candidatus Poseidoniaceae archaeon
ATGTGATTATCGCTCATAAGGGAGTGATAGATAAATTCAGCCACCTCTGTGATGGAACCGCCACCAAGATGATTGCTCACCTGTCCGCATCAACCAGGCACGGTGGCAAAAATCACAGCAATAAGGTGTTGGTTGGGGATGTTGATGAAGCAATTATGCGAGGTGCGGTCGGGGTATCTTGCCAAGTCAACATCGGGAGTAAAAAAGAATCTGCGATGCTTCAAAGGATGGGTCAAATTACCTCAGAAGCATATCGAAACGCCGTACCAGTTTTGGGTATGCTATATGTTAGAGGAGAGAACGTAAACCTGATGAAAAATGATTCAACTAAAGGCTACGCGCACGCCGCCAGAATCGGCTTTGAATTAGGCTGTGACGCCGTAAAGACAGTGTGGACCGGAGACAAAGATAGTTTTGCGGCAGTATGCCGAGGTGCACCAATTCCACTGCTTGTCGCTGGTGGTGAATCAACCGGAGATAGCAAACAGATTCTAACCATGGTTAAACTATCTATCGAGGCTGGGGGTTCTGGAGTGTGCATGGGCCGACAGATATTTGCTCACCCTGACGTTACCGGAATAACCAAAGCGCTGGCGATGATTGTTCACGAAGATTGCTCTGTTGACGAGGCAATGGAAAAGTGCTCTTTGTGAGGTGACTAGATGCAGGTTTGGTGTGATTTTAGAACAACGCCTCCTGTGCAAGAACTTGACCCAGTGTTCGACAACACACTTAGCAAAAATGGCGAGGGTTACTCCCTAAATGGCAATGTTGTTTCATATGGGGGCGAGGTTGTGGGAGAGTTCGTATGCATCCAAAATAGTGAGTCATACAATCAGGCCAGGGCAAAAATAGGATTAGTTGCGTGGCTAGTTGTTGATTTCACCGATTGGAAGATGATTCCAATCGAAAACCTCATCGCAGAATGCGAGGATAGTGGAACTATGTTAGGAGTTGTTGTAACTATGCCGGAGGAGGTAAATGGTATTGCTTTTGCACTGGAAAAGGGTGCTGATGCAATTATCGTAAAACCTGAGGATTCTTTGATTGAGGCCTGCATGATTGCTAAAGCATCAAGGATGGAAATTCAACCCGATAGTGAGCCTTACAGAGACGACAAAAAGGATTCACTCGATTTGATTAAAGGGTCGATAACTAGTATCGAATCTGGTGGCGTTGGAGAACGATATTGTATTGATCTTACTAGTTTGATATCTAACGGCGAAGGCATGCTTATTGGTTCTAATTCATCATCGCTGGCTCTCGTGCATGGTGAGATCATAAAATCACAATACGTCCCAGCAAGGCCATTCAGAGTAAACGCTGGGCCTCCTCACTCCTATATTTTGATGGCTGACGGTAAAACCAAGTATATCTCCGAGTTGTCATCGGGTGATGAGATTATGTTGATCTCAGATTCTGGACAGTCAAGAACAGCAACAATTGGCCGACTTAAGATAGAAAAACGCCCCTTTTTGCGAATTTCTTGGGAAAATGACTATCAAATATCCAGTTCTATCTTTCTCCAACAGGCAGAGACTGTCCGTATCGTTGCGGGCGTAGGGAGAGTGATATCCGTGACAGATTTAGCAATCGGTGATTCAATACTATGCCATAACTCACAATACGCAAGGCATATTGGTAACCAAGTTTCCATATCAGCAAAGGAGGTATGAAATGGCGGTTATCGGGACTGGTGAAGCACATGGTGCGTGCAGTTTACTGCACGCTGCCGGTACTGGATATGGCGCGTCAATAGCACTTGACCTACCAATTATAGTCAAAGCATTGGATAAACCCAGTAAACGTCATCTAGAAGACTCAAATGATGTTCTAAAAGCCGTGGTAGATGTCTGGGTTAGTAGTGGCTTAAGCTTGCCTGACGGCCTAGAAGCTAGCGATATCCACTGGGCAGTTGCCTCAAAAATTCCGCAAAACCGAGGCTTGAAATCAAGCGCCGCGTTATCTATCGCTGGGCTAAAAGCACTTTGCGAAGCAACAAATACCGAACTATCTGATTTTGAGATGGTAAACTTGTCGTCACAGGCACAAATCAATGCTGGTGTCTCGATTACGGGGTCAATTGATGATTCATGGGCTTGTCTGACCAAAGGTTGGAAATTGATTAACGCAAACGCCGAGGACATCGAAACGGGAGTAGTAATGTCCGGACCTGGCCCAAATCCTGATGACTGGGTGGTAATAATTGCCGCAAGGGATGAGAGAAAAGCTCGTCCTGAATTGGAAAGCTTCGTTCCGCTTTTTCAGGAATTCGAAAAAGCTTTGATGGCCTTGCAACAAGGAGAGGTTTTGAATTGTCTAACGATAAACGGGCGAGCCGTATGCTCTGTAACCAATGATATACAAGGACGTAAAATTGCTAATGATGCGTTCATTAATGGCGCTAGAGCGTCTGGCGTATCGGGCTCTGGTCCTGCGGTGATAATCATCATACCAAGTCTAGTTTCTTCGTCTGCTAAGCGTATAAAATCCACTTTAGACAGATTGATGCCAAGCAACCAAATTATTGAGACAAAATTTCTATCCCTCGATACAGATGAATTAGAAATAGAATAATTTGCGCAGGTTCTTGAACCAATACCACTAGCAACCCACGATACCGATGCAAATGAGCCTTGGTGAGGTCTTGCGACTTACATTATTTGGCACCAGTCATGGACCCCGAGTTGGTGCTTATCTCGAGGGAGTGCCATCCGGCATAGAGTTAGACTTCAACGCAATTCAGGACGAAATGAACAATCGCAAACCGGGTGGCAGATACGCTAGTAAGCGACGAGAATCAGATAATGTAGAATTGCTATCTGGAGTTGAAGGATCGACTACCAATGGCAAAACGATCGAAATTTCAATAAAAAATTCTGATGTTAGATCAAAAGATTATTCCTTTTTGCCAAATCAACCGCGTCCTGGTCATCAAGACATGGTGATGATGAAAAAAACCGATGGAAAGGCAGACTTGCGCGGTGGAGGAACTTCCAGTGCCCGCTTGACTGCACCGATAGTTGCTGCTGCGGCGATTATCTCACCGGTTATTGCCAAGTTAGGCATAGAAGTGAATGCTCACGTATCAGCGATTGGTTCTGTTAGAGCGATTCCGATTGCGCAGTGTCCAACGAAATGGCACAATGATGAGTGCCAAGCCATAAGATGTCGAGACCCTGAATCTGCTGTGAAGATGATTAGCTTAGTCGAGGCACACAGAAAGAATCGTGATTCAATAGGCAGTGAGGTTGAACTGCAGATATCCGGTATGCCCATGGGTATTGGCGAGCCGTGGTTTGACGGTTTAGAGCCATATCTTGCACGAGCAATGATGTCTATACCTGCTGCGAGGGGGGTTGAATTCGGTGAAGGTTTTACCGCCATTGCGATGAAAGGTAGCGAGCATAACAACCCTTGGGGCGGCAATCATGAGAACCCAGTGATGCTAGGTGACAAACCAGACGGCGCACTTGCCGGCCTAGCCACAGGTTCAGACTTTTTCTGTAAAGTTGCTTTCAAGCCTCCATCGAGCATTCCACAAGAGCAGGTTAC
>DUKK01000073.1 GCA_013329355.1 Candidatus Poseidoniaceae archaeon
TATTCGATGTGCAGGACGTCGAGCACGATGTGTTGCCAAACGGCAAGTGGGAATCAGATGAGCGAACGGTTGTTGCAACATCTGAACCTGACTTCACTTACGACTTATCTTACACGATATTACCGCACGCTGTCAGGTCCACTGAAGGGTCGATGAAGCTCGAGGAGAGTTCATTTGATGTTCTCGAAGCTGACGTAACCAAGAAATACTCAACGAAGGGATTGAGGTCGTACCGCAACCAAAAGGTCGGTGTAGCAATATCTTTGGTCAACTCAGGTAGTGCAACCATCAATCTAATGCGAATAACAGATGACATACCCGGACTGTTTGAAGCCCCAGATATAGAGTCAATGAAAATTAGTGTTGCCGGTAAGGAACTAGAACCTGAACAGTTCAAAGCTGAGATTAGCAACGGGATAACACTCGAAAAAGAACACAAATCACCAGATGGTGACGGACATACCCTTACTATGACAATCGGCACAAGAGGGCCGCTAGGATTAGAGCCTGGTAAGAAAATAACCATTGCCTACGATTTAATTGCGCCCGACCCGTCACCGCAGAATGAGAAAGTTGTTGCACCTCTTCGAGCTGAATTCAGTGCTGAAAGATTCGGTCCAGTCTGCGGACGCGATTGTTCAGATGCCCCATCGATTAAGGTTATTCACAATCGAAGGGACTTCTCTGCCGGTAAACAAGCGATTCCACTAGGTGGGAAGGGACGATATGAAGTGCTGATTTTGTTTGAAAACAACGGAGATACTGCTCTTCAAGACATATACATAAATGATGTCATACCAGCAAATTTCGAGATTAAGGATTGGTACATAAAAGGCGCCAACGGCAAGCGAGATGATTGTGAAATCACCACCGAAGATATCGACTCCGGTACTCAAGCAAGTTGGATGGTCCCAATGGTTGGCAAAGGTGAAAGATTGGAAGTATGCTTTGAAATCAAAGGCAATGGAGAAGTCGACGGTGACGTCTTGAATAAATTCCACGGTGTCCACTTCGGTGACGAGATAGAAACCGAGGATTTACCAGAAACTGCTCCAGAGGCTACAGAAGAACCTGAACTAACCGATGAGGCGACCGTTGAACCTGTCGACGATAACGAGGAAAAGTCGAAAGTTACCTGGCGTGAGGATGTCCTGCTAAGAGTGATGGAGGCACACGAAATCAACGTCGAGGACCGTGATGCATTTGTTAAGCACGCAGTTAATTTTGATTTAGATGACAATGGCTACCTCAAGAAAGCAGAACTGACAGAAGCGGCCAAAGCATGGAACGATGCTCATAAACCAGCAGAAGCGAACACTGATGAAGATTCTACAAGCAGTGGTGATACCGAAGAAACCATCGAAGGTGGAAAAGACTGTCCAGTTTGTCCAACAAAATGTGCAGATGATGATGACACATGTTTGACCTGTGGATTCTCATTTGTTGATCTGTGATTTGACTAAACTGGAAGTGACCATTTTGGCCAGACCTCGCGGTTTGAATCACCGGAAACGATAACCAAAATTTGCCTAGGTATCGAAGCAAGATATTCTTCGATTGGTTTGGTGGTCGATGGGGGCATAATTCCGTCACGCAAATCAACTGCCAACCAAGCATTTGGATACTGCTCCATCCACGCATTCAGTTCAGCCTCAATCCCTTGCGGTGGAACTCCTTGTCGAACACTAGCTAGGAACTCCCAACCATTGATGCAGTTTCTTTCCGCGTCCGTCCACATGAATATTCTTGGTTTACTACTAAGTTTTGCGATCTGTTCGATGGCCTCAAATTGAGTAACACATACTGGTTGATAGGGCATTGGCATCGGCAATGGGTGCCTCCAATTTGGTTCAACATTTAGTGGTTCCCGACGTCGCATAAAATACCCATATCCCTGCACTGTTTGAATTTCACGGCTGAGTGAGTAGGTATTTTTCTAGCCAATCCAATGCCAACCTTCATGCCCTTTGTGATATTCCATTCACCATGGCAAACGGCAATGCGCCACCACCACCGCAGCCGCCCGGTGGCTCAATGATGATGATGTTAATGGTCATGATTTTGATGACCTTACTAATTATGAACCCCGGAATTAGGTCAACAATGGGTGGAATAGCAGACCCAATATTGTCCCCTGTGCTACCAGAGGAGTCATTCTTCATTGTCACAGTCCTAATTCTAGGAACATTTTCTATGCTTATGAACACAGTGTTGAGAAGTTTCTTCCTCGACCCGATAGAGCAAGCTCATATCGGACATCGTCAAGGCCAAATTAGACGAATGATGAATGATGCCCGTCTCTCAAGAGATCCAATTCTTCAGGAAAAAGCCACCGTTCTTCAGCAACAGATGATGCCTGAACAATTGAAAGTTCAGATGGGAGCAATGAAACCAATGATGTTTACCATGGTGATTATTATTGCCGTTTTTTCTTGGCTAACGACAACTGTAGAAACCTTCAGAGTCGATTATGTCTCACTACCATGGGCGTCAGAGTGGAACCTACTATCTGGTAAATTCTTATTCTTCCCAGCATGGATTTGTGCATACATTTGCATGAGTGCGCCGTTTGGCAGAGTTGTTGACCGACATATCAAATTGTTTCGTTACCGCTCTCACCCTGTTGTAGCATCAGGTGAAAAATTGAAGGAGCCATTACTACATTTAGTGGCCAGCAAAGGGAAAACCGTTGATAAAAATGCCCAACGAAGAAGACAAAAGAGTAAATCACAATCGAAGAAAAAAACCGCAACAAAATCTCTCGAAAAATCTGAATTAAAAAATAATAGCACCAAAAAACAAGCCTACTCTGGTCTAGAAGGACTTTCTTGCCCAACATGTGGGAGTGATATGATTAGCAAAATCGGTCCGCGCGACAAAAAGTGCAACGTTTGTCGTCACCAATGGGTGTGACCATGAAAAAATTAACAATTTCGGGTCATCCTGGTAGTGGAACATCGACATTGGTTGCTGGACTGAGGAATCACCATGGTTGGACGAGCATAAATGGTGGCGAAATATTCCGCTCTGAGGCAAAAAAACTAGGATTGAGTCTT
>DUKK01000223.1 GCA_013329355.1 Candidatus Poseidoniaceae archaeon
TCGTCCCACTTACCTGATTTGTCGTAGACTGCTAGTTTGACTTTAATGGGTTGAATTGGTGCTTCAGTATTCGGGTTAAAGGTCAGGTTTCTGCCGGCATAGGATTCGCCATTCTCGTCAATACCATAGCCACCGAATGTGTAGGTCCAAACACCCTGACTCGCTTCATAGTTGATGTAGGTGTTTGAGTTCAGGCTTATCGGGTCATCCCATGGCTTGTCAAAGGTAACTTCCCACTCGTAACGCTCAATACCAGACCCTTCTAGAGCATCAGGGTCACTTGAATTTCCAGCGTTGAACTCAATTGGAATTTGACCGCTCTCATCGAGAATTATCTCATACTTTGGATAGTTGTCATTAATCGAACAAGTTCCAACTAAGTTGATGTTGTCAGCGTAGGTATCCTTGATTACGACATAAGCATCAGCGATTGGGTTGAATGCATCCGCATTGGCATCGTTGGTTTCAACGGTTACCTGTAGCATTCTAGAATGTCCGTTATCATCATGCAACCACAGCGTAACAGTCCACTGCTCTTCTTGCTTACATTGGCCTTGTGTTCCAATTGACTTACAGAAGGTCATAGTCGGTGAGGATTCAGTTTCAAACAACGGTGAGACATAATGGTCAATCTGTCCCGGGGCCATGGTTCCCATGTCCCAGGATGTTGGGCCAGAGATTAGCCAGTCTGTTTGTAGATCGACTTGAGCATCGGATTGATAGCTGAACGTAATCTCGGCGTTACTCTTCATGTAATGAGTGGCATAGCCTGCACCTAATGCTGGGTCTGGTACTACTCCATTGATGAGAATATCAGTTCCTTCACGCATTTCACCGAATGGGTTTGGATAATCGTTGACTTGGTAAGCTAGCATGTTCTTTAGCAGAGCAAACTCTGCACTGTTAGCGTCTTCAGAATTAGTTTCTACATCGATGGTAGAAATTATCATACCGCCGGCACCATAACTGCAGATGCCAAGTAGAACGTCATCAGTGTCGTCTTTGTCATGGATTATCGATTGGAAGTTTGCAACATTCTGGTTGCCAGAACAAATCTTTGGCACATCGGTTGTAGCCTCGCTGGCAATATCCAAGGCAGAGGATGCTACCGGACTGAAGCCTTCGAAATTGCTAGGCTTGATACTGTTCATCAATGGATGGAACGGGTCATAAATTTCAATGTCGCCAAACTCAATTTCCGCACCGTTGGTTTTATCGGTGATTTCCAGGCCAAGCGGTAATCGTGGTTCTAGACTTGTTCCGAGGCCGTAAGTCTGAGTACCATGAGGTGCAAGGTGCGCTTGAATTGTTCCACCACTACTCATGAAGTTGACTAAGACTTGTTTTCGGTTGACGTTATTAACCGTTTCAGACAGCGTCTTGTAGTAAGCACCGCCGTCATCTTTAGCAGTGTTGAAGTCTTGCCAAGGTAGGATTATCTTATCGTAATTAGTAAACCAATTTGTCTTGAAATAGGTGTCCCAGTCATTCATGGTAAACTGAGTGTAGGTTTTGCCCATGATGGCCAAGTCTTCGATTATAGTTGATGTACCCGAGGTCTTGTCGGATAGAATTGCGATGTCAACATCTTCAGCGAAAGTCGCGTGGAAGAATCTGGCATCGCCGGATGGGGTTCCGTCATCTAACTCAGCGTGGTAACTGATGTTGTAAGTGTGGCCGTCTTGATAGCCAGCCCACGGAGTAAAGGACAAATCTATTCTTTGCCCTGGCACCAATGTTTGTGCTGGTCCAGCATTTGTTGTGTGGGCTAGAGAGTTTGTGGTTTCATCAAAGATATTCATGTAGAACAGATAATCACCCTCCAGCACGCCGTTAGTAGCAGAGATATCCCAATTGTGCGTCAATGAGCTATCAATCGGCAGAACACAATTCAATCTGACCTCATCTAAACACGCTAGTTTGTTTGGTTGGCTCAATGAAATGTCAACTGACTTAACATCAAAAATGACTCGCTTAATGTTGTTTGCAGTAGATAATTCTTCAGCACCAAACCAATTAGTTCCAGCGGTTGTGTTATCGAAGACGGTTTCAACCTCAACCATGTAAACACCAGAAATAAAGTCATGATCTGAAATCAAATCGGTCGAGGCATCCTCTGCATCAACACCGGTTCTGCTAATTGAGTATGATGCATCTTCAATAAACGTAAATTCCTTGAGAGTTATGTTGTTGACACCAACTCCTCTAAATCCGTCGTTGATACCGTTCCGGCCATCATCATCGGAGAAGAAGTCGAAGTTCAGCTGCACCTCAGAGTCCGCTAGGCTCATACATTGTGTCTCCCAGTCAGTAGAGTCAGTAGAAGTGGTATTCAGCACGTATAGGTGGGTTAAATCAATGCTAGTTGTTTTGACCAATCCGTCAGAATTGAAGAATACGTTCCAGTTGCCACTCAATCCATCAGTGGTTCGAGGGTCACCAATATACTCAATCTCATCGAAATCAATTGGGTTGGTTGCGTTGACGATACCGTTGCCATCTTCATCGATTTGACAAGTACCATCTTCATTATAGTCATTCCACTGACCATAGACGATGGCTGAATAGTCGGTCGCATCTTTCTCAAAGTCAACAGTAAGCGCAAGGTAATCGCTTGGTTCTATGTTGCCCTGAGAATCGACTTCATAGAACGTGTCGGCGTAATATTCGAATGACATCGATACAAAGTCACCCGACAATTCGGTCATATCGACGTCGATTATTGTCATAGTCTCGTTCTCCCATGCATCACCATAACCAAGTGTTCCTGTTTGTGACAAACATGGATGTCCAAACCAATAAGCTTCATTGTTGAACACTAAGTCAGATGGACATAGAACTGTGTCATTGTATAGCGTTCCTTTCGGATTGTTACTCTCAGTGTATCGTGTCCCATCGGATGCGTTGTCAAATGTTATGATACAATCAGTAGATGGATCTCCACATTGGACAGTTGAAGGATCTGCAGTGAATACCGTTGCTGTAATGTCAAAGTCAACTACGGTGTTACCCCAGTTGTTGGTGGTTGCTGAAATTGGATAGGTTCCTTGAGCATACAGGCCACCAGGTGAGAAAAAGTCAATAGTTTCTAACGCTGGGTCGAACAGATTAAACGGCGTCACATAACCTATGATTTCATCATTCAATGATTGTTCGTCCCAGCCATTGTTAGACAAGGTGGCTGATATACGATACGTCGTATCATTGAGGAAATTTGCCTGCAGATTTGCCACATATTCTTGACCTGGCCCAAGATTATTCAGGTTGATTTGAGTTTGTTGGTTTTGAACATTCGGGAAGAAAGCGGTGTTTTGCTTAGTGATAGTTAAATTGTCGACTCCAAATCCGTCGTTGCCTGTCCACAACGATTCATTGTCATCGGCAACTGAGCCGTCAAAGCCAGTTCTAAACCTAAACCTTAGGTCGATGGTTTCGCCAGCCCAGGGGCTCAAATCGAAAGTACCCAAGCCCTCATCGGTGAAATTGTTCCAGCCGTAGAAAGTATTGAATGCGTATATGCCATAATAGTAGAGACCTTCAGCATAACCACCAACAACATTCTCTTTGTAGGCTCGGTCAAGGTCGAAACCTCCCCACATGGACATACCTGAGAAACATGCACCTGAGATGTATGCAGAGACTGGACAGTTGATGACCGACCAACCGGTCTCTTCGCTTCCAACCTCAATCATTGCTAAATCATCCCATACATCGCCAACAACGAATCCGTTGGTATCTGCACTACCAAGCGCACCGAAGCCAAGATCTTGAAACAATTCAACGCTCATGAAAGCACGGTCTGAGCCCGTCAAGTCAACGTTTCTCAGGACCATTGCTTCATCCCAGTTCTTACCATAGCCTGTCCATTCTCCGCCAGTACTGTTGGTAACCGTCTCGCCAGACCACATGAAGTGTGTAGGATTTAGGTAGTTTGCCGAGTAGTCTGCTTGTGATTCATCGGGGTCAGTTCCCGAACCGGAGGAAGGCGTTGTCTGCTCTTGCCAGTGATGAGTACCCGCTTCAACATAGTCAATGTAGTCCCAGGTGCAGCCGCTGCCGCACACACCCAAGTCCTCAGGAGTGTCCCAATCATTGGAATATACAGTTTGGTTAGTTGAGTTTAATTCATCAACAATCTTCAACTCAACATCAAGCGTAGCGCTTTGACCATTGAGTACATCCATGCCTGTATTGGTAATTGTGACATTTAGTTCTCTCGAACCCTCGCCAACATAGCCAATGTAGCGGTCTACTGGAGAAATCTCTATTCCAGATACTGACAAATCTTTGTTGTCCATCTCAATCACTGTAATGGTGTCGTATTGGCCGTCCCAGCCGAAATTATCTCTCCAACCACCAAATCGCCAATTCTTGTGGGCTACAACAATATCTGGTGCTGAATTGGCCCCTCCAGCCAACTGCCCTACCTCGGCTGTGTGCGGCCTACGGCCAGCAGCATATGATAGTGGGCTCAAATGTCCGCCACTACCGTCAGACAAGGTAACCTGGATTGAAGTAGGATAGTTAAGGAAGAAGTTAGACGATGTTCCACCAGCTGAGTCAGTTGAATTCTGCTGATAAGCGATTGTTGGGTTGATAAAATCTGGTTCGGAATCGCCATTCAAGTCCGCAATAGTGATACTCCATGAGATGTAAGGTCCGAAGTAGGCTGTTTGTGGACTTGACCAACTTCCAGACGAACTAGATGTAACGTAAGTAACGTTGACAACATTCTCATCATTAAGTGCCAGAACATCAGCCACACCATCCCCGTCGATATCGGCAACATCGAGATCTTGCGAAGTTACAGTTGCCATATTTATGACGTGCTCAGAAGTACTGGTCGGCGTTGTTGAGAATGTGTAGGTAAGCGGGAATGAGTTAGTTTGGCAGTTGAACTCAACTACTGACACGTTATCATCATGCCCGGGGTTGGTTACTTGGCCTGTCGCGTAATCCAGACCTTCACTTCGCAGTAGCCACATATCGTTATCAAAGCAGGTTCCGCCGCCACCAAATCCACCGCCAACTTGTGATTCGCCCCAGTCACCTGCAGCAAAAGCCCGGTAGGTATTCTGTTGAGACGGTCCTAGGTTGGTGATGATACCCTGAGTATTAGATGAAATAGGGCCGATGTAGGTAACTACTCTCTGGGTAGTTATATCTGCTTGAAGGTCCAAAATCATCACGTCGTCATTGCCATCTTGGTTTAGGTCAGATACTTCCAGGTCCCAAGCCCAGAAGTGAGTGAATCGAGCACCAATCGACCATGTCTTCTCGTTACAGCCACCGTTTTCGATAATCGTTACGTTACCTGGCTCTCCAGCCGGTGAACCATCATCGTTGGTTTTGAATGGGTTGTTCCGTTGGAAAATTACGATGTCAATCGCACTGTCCCCGGTAAATTCACCCACTTCGATAAATTGCACGTTGGAAAACTCGTCCCAATCTGCATCTCTGTCCTGATTAGCAGATACCCAAATATCCTGACGCTCGGAGAAATCCCCGTTGCCATCATTCCACAACACAGTAATAGTGTGTGTTCCATCGGTTGCGACTGCAATATCATTGTGACCATCACAGTTGAAATCCCCGATAGCAACATCATGGGGGTCACGATTTGTAGTGTAAGTTCTTGCTTGAGAAGCACTTGCTGTTGTTGCTAATGCTGCGGTAGTTGAAAGTACCATCAACATACAAAGTAAGATACTTCTTGCGCGGGCCTTGAAGAGATTGTCTTGGGAAAACATCATCATCACTTGTTAACCCACACATACTACCACTTTAATTGCTTTGGAATGATGTCCCAAAACCAACTTGCGACATGCGTAACAGTAGAGCGAAATAGAGAAATAACAATCCGGAGAATCGTTATCAAACTTTACCGGCTAACCAACGCGGTGATGGGCCCCATCCGATAGCATCTCCTCCGTGGACTTTGACCAATTTCCCGGCCGAGAATAAAGATTCTAACCAGACTTCAAGCGTGGTCCCTTCACGATTACCGAGTTTTTTACTCGCAATCTCTTCAATATCACCGGTCTTCAGCGCCGTAAAACCGTAGTCACGGACCACTATATTCATCAATTCTCGGAGCCATGCTTCAGCCATTGGATCTATACTCATAGTACCCTGCACTGGCAACGGTTCGTCGAGTTCACTGAAAATCTCCATCAATTCTATTGGATCGGGTTTGGTTAGATTATCAAGTCCTAAGGCTCGCAATTCACTGTTTAAGTCCAACTCTCCAATCGGTCTTCTGACTACTGGAATGCGAGAAGGGTCCGGTTCTGGGCCCATATCTAGCGGCTTTTCACCAATCGGTTGATCATCGATTACAATGTCCACATTACCCTTGGTTTTGGTGGTGATGCCTGATGTGTTTGTCGCTTTTGCTTCTTGGCCAATAGGCATCATCCAGCCGACACCCTCTAGCCCAAGTTCGGCAACTTTGTTGCGCACCCAAACCGCGTCACCACGTAACAGGACCTCAGTATCACTTTCATCTGAGCGAAATCGATACTGAACAAATCCCTTAAGTTCCGCCATATGAAATCCTCAAACTAACTTGTCTTCAAGATGACGCTCTACTTCGCCAACTGGCGCAGAACAGTATGTAATATTCCCCCGTTACGGTAGTATTCAACTTCAACAGGAGTATCAAGACGAACCTGAGCCTCAAATTCCACCACTGTACCATCTGCCTTGACTGCCGTAACGGCCAGCATTTGCAAGGGCTCAACGTCATCAGTAATTGGGATGGTGTAGGTTTCGTTCCCAGTAAGGCCAAGCGACGCATGAGACTCACCTGGCTTGAAAGTCAGAGGTAATACACCCATTCCGACTAGGTTGGACCGATGAATCCGCTCAAAAGAAGTGGCAATCACGGCCTTAACACCGAGTAGGTAAGTCCCCTTTGCCGCCCAATCTCGTGAGGAACCAGTGCCATACTGTGAACCAGCTAAGACTACTTTTGGTCCGTCGTATGCATTAGCTGCATCATAAACTGGAACCACTTCGCCAGATTGAGGGTGTTTAGCGTATCCACCTTCAGTCCCCGGCGCCATTTGATTTCTGATTCTGACATTGGCAAATGTGCCTCGCATCATGATTTCGTGATTACCACGGCGGCTACCAAAAGAGTTGAAATCGCGTTGCTCGACCCCACGCTCGACCAACCACTGGCCTGCTGGCCCGGTTCTTGGGAAGGAACCGGCAGGTGAGATATGATCTGTGGTTATCGAATCGCCTAGCTTGAGCAGAACCTTGGCTTCCTCAATGGAGGATATTGGCTCGGGTTGGGAACTCAAGCCAGAGAAGAATGAAGGCAATCTGATGTAAGTCGAGTTTTCTTCCCACTGATATAGGGGGCTAGTTTCTGCGGGGATTGAGTCCCAGCGTGGTTCATTCATTGCGTCTGCATAGCGCTGCCTGAACATATCTGGGGTGATTGCTGATAGTGCGTGGGCTAATTCTTCATCACTAGGCCACACATCAGACAACATAACTGGCTCTCCTTCGCTTGAGTAACCCAGCGGCTCGGTGTGCAAATTAACTTCCAAATTACCGGCGATTGCATAGGCTACCACCAACGGTGGACTAGCAAGGTATGATGCTTTGACTTTGCTGTGAACCCTGCCTTCGAAGTTTCGATTACCCGATATTACCGAACCCACTATCAGATTAGATTGTTCAACAGCAGCATCAATTTCTGTTGCCAGTGGGCCTGAGTTTCCGATGCAGGTCGTGCAACCATAGCCAACAACATTGAAACCCATCGCATTCAGGTCCTCTTGCAGTCCGGTAGCCTCATAATATTCAGTGACAACTCTACTCCCGGGAGCAAGTGAGGTTTTCACCCATGGTTTAACCGTCAGACCACGCTTTCTGGCATTGCGAGCCAGCAAACCGGCTGCTAACATGACACCCGGATTTGAGGTATTGGTGCAAGAAGTGATCGCCGCAATTACAACATCGCCATGATTCAGCTCGAATTTCTCCCCATTATACTCGACATTAGCACTGTTAGAAAGGTCTTTTTCGCTGAGTCCGTGACCTTGATGGCCTAATTCCGCCGTCAGAGATTCGATGAAGTGTGTCTTCATGTCAGCCAAATCCACTCGGTCTTGAGGGCGCTTGGGTCCAGCGAGCGCTGGCTGTACTGTGTTTAGGTCCAGCTCCAACAGAGCTGTGTAGGATTTTTCTGCGGCGTTGACATTATACCAGAGACCTTGAGCTTTGCAATATTCCTCTACCCCCGCAATCGCATCGTCCTCTCTACCAGTGAGTCGCATATATTCTAGGGTCCGCTCGTCAACCGGGAAGAAACCGCAGGTAGCACCATACTCTGGTGCCATGTTCGCAATTGTTGCCCGATCAGCCAAGGTTAACGCGGCCATACCACTACCAAAGAACTCAACAAATTTTCCAACAACACCGTGTTCCCTGAGGATTTCTACTATGCGCAAAGTCATGTCAGTCGCTGTGACTCCGGGATTTAATTTGCCAGTCAAGCGAACACCAACCACGTCTGGAGCGAGCATGTAAATCGGCTGGCCTAACATAACTGCTTCTGCCTCGATCCCGCCAACGCCCCAACCTAGAACACCCAGGCCGTTGATCATCGTTGTGTGAGAATCCGTGCCAACCAGTGTATCTGCAAGCCATACTCCATTCTCTTGCCGTGCTATGCTAGCTAAAAACTCAAGATTTACCTGATGTACTATCCCTCTAGATGGTGGTACGACTTGAAAATCTTTGAGCGACTGTTGGCCCCACTTTAGGAAAGTGTAGCGCTCCATATTACGTTTATATTCAATATCAAGATTCATTTCAAGAGCATTTTCAAACGCTCCAGAAATATCGACCTGAACGGAGTGATCAATGACTAAATCAACCGGAACTTGGGGGTTAACTTTCTCAGCATTACCACCCATCTCAACCATTGCGTCGCGCAGTGCGGCTAAGTCGACCACTGCGGGGACACCGGTGAAATCTTGCAGAATTACCCTTGACGGACGGAATGGTATCTCGCCTCGCTCGCCGTTAGCCTGCCAACCAGCGATGTTCCGCACATCCTGTTCTGTTACCAAAAACCCGTCATTACCCCTCAAGGCGCCTTCAAGCAGGATTCTAATTGAGTAGGGTAAATGTGAGGTGTCAATCCCGTTTTCGTCGAGACCGGATATTGAATAATAGTCGCCACCAATCGACAGTTGTCGCTTCGTATTGAAGGTGTCAATGGTCGCCATGATGTGACCGAAATCAAAGACATCTATCAATCAAACGCTTTGCTGGATGATTTGACCTTACCAGAAATACCACCAAGGGATGTCTTCTCCGCCATTGGTGGTAACACTCACCAAGGTCACTGGGTTAGCCGGCCCAGTTCCACTTGAACCCTGGCCAGTTTGAACCTCGCTAATTGAAGTAACATGTTCACAGCCATCACTAATGTCGCCAAAGACGGTATGAACTCCGTCTAGATGGTCTGGTGTGCTGTCCTCTGGGACTAAGAAGAACTGACTTCCTCCTGTGTGTGGATTCGCGGTCTTAGCC